>DATFYJ010000565.1:0-3342 GCA_035315105.1 Chitinivibrionales bacterium | reverse complement strand
GACATGGCCGTTCGCGAAGCGGTCTTCTCCTCGTGGAGTTCCACCTGCGAACGGTACGGGTTCGAGCAGTTCGATGCGCCCATGTTCGAGCACCTCGATTTGTACACGCAGAAATCGGGCGACGAAATTGAAAAGCAGCTTTATGTTTTCCAGGACAAGGCCGGCCGCTCGCTCGCCCTCAGGCCCGAACTTACGCCCTCGCTCGCGCGCATGGTGGCGGCAAAAGGTAACAACCTCAAGCGGCCTGTCCGCTGGTATTCGATCCCGAGGCTTTTCCGCTACGAGAAAATGCAGAAGGGACGGCTGCGGGAGTTCTTCCAGCTCAACATGGACATCCTTGGCATTGCCGAGACGTCCGCCGACGCCGAGCTTATCGCGGCGTCCATTGACATGATGCGCGACCTCGGTTTCACCAGCGCCGATTTCGGGGTCCACGTTTCGAGCCGCAGCCTGCTGGAGCAGCTCTTCCTTTCCATGGGCGTGCCTGCCGTCAAGCTTCCCGCCCTGTACGCAGCCCTTGACAAACGACACAAAGTCCCCAAAGAGGTATTCGAGGCCGACCTTGCGGCTGCTGTTTCCCCGGAAGCGAGTCCTGCCGCGGTGAACGATGCTCTTTCGGCCACATCCCTTGCCGACCTTACCAAGCTCGGCGGACCGGTTCCGGCCGCAACCCAGCTTGAAGAACTGTTTTCCCATATGGCCGGTTACGGCATGTCCGAGTATGTTTCCTTCGACATCGGCATCGTGCGCGGGCTTGCCTATTACACGGGCATCGTGTTCGAGCTGTTCGACGCGAAACGCTCGCTCCGCGCCATCGCGGGCGGCGGCCGCTACGACAGGCTCGTCAAGCTCTACGGCGGCCCCGACACGCCCGCCACGGGATTCGCCGCCGGCGACGTGGTGCTCGGCGAAATGCTTCTCGAAAAGCAATTTGCGGTGAAGAACCGGCGTTCAAGCGTTTTTCTTATCTCCTTTGACGAGAACCATCCGGCCAACGCGATCCGCACCGCCACGGTCATACGCAATGCCGGAATTTCCTGCGAATTCAGCCTGAGAAAAACCGGCGCGGGAAAGCAAATGGAACAGGCCAACGCGGCCCGTTCTTTACTTGCGGTATTCATCGGCGGAGAAGAGGAAAAGACAGGCAATGTACGGATGCGGAATATGAAGACTGGAGAAGAAAAACTGATCGCGAGAGGAGAATTGGTGGCGGCGCTTAAGAAAGCATTAGCAGTGTGAATGATCCATCGCTGATGCATTTCGCGTCATGCAGGACTTGATATCCGGGAGTGGCATCAACCGGGGATTCGCAGACGCGGGTGCTCCTTAAGTACCGTATGCAGTTGTAGTCGCGGTGCTTGAACCAACTGGGAGCCAGGCGGTTTTGCTGAGCTTCAGCGACCGATTTAAGCAAATCAGAGATTTGCTTCCAAAGACTCCAAATTGTCAAGAACCGTTGTTGTGTATTTCGTATCAAGATGTCGCCGTTTTGCCAGACTGGAAAAGAACTTTTCCGATACTGTAACGTCACAATAAGGGATGCCAATGGAGAAAAATGAGATGTCTATTAGGTCGTTGTCCTGAATTGGCCGCTGTCTGTCTTGATTTCTCTCGATGAATAATTCACGTTCAATTTCCAGGGTCGGCACATCAGCAAAGAATTGCATGAGCTTGGATTTGCCCAAACCCAGAAAGTCGTCGAATGTTTTTCCGTTTTTGAGCAACGTTGAATTTATCTCTGGGTAAAAATTGATGGTCTGTGCTACCACGTAGGATACGTGCTTATCATCTTTGGTGTACTTTTCCAGTGATTCTCTCTGTTGCTCTGTATTTATGGTATGTGAATTGGCCAGTTCATAAAAGCGGGTGATTCCGCTTTTTCGATTTGAACCCGGAACACAAGGATTGCTCAAGAGCATTTCCAAATATTCAGGTTCCTTTGAGCGTCGTGCGAACGTCCGAAATCTCTGTTGTATATGAATGCCGGCATTTTTATACTCGTCTTCAGTAATGCCGAATGCGAAGTGAATACCTTTGTCTAAGAACTTGATTTCGTATTCGTCATCAAAATTAAACGTTCGCGACAATGCGTTATGGAGTTGTAAAGGTACGACGGCATGTTCTGGCGCCAACATCCAGCCCTTCGAAAAAGCGACCATGACTTTTGCTAGCTTTCTTCTTCTTTCGATGTCCTCGACCTTTAGTGTTTCAACAAAATGATTGGCAGAAAGAGGTAGAATGATCTTTCCCGCATCCACCGCTGCCGTTAGCTTTGCCATTAGAGCATGCAATGGCGCGTGAGCTTGCGGATGGAAATGCATCTGCGCAAGCTTTATCCACATATTCTGGTCTAGAAATATCAACTGTTGTGGCATGATGCCAAGAGAAAGATTGGCGTTTGGAATTTCATGTTCTTTGCCCTGACGAGGCTGTAGGAAAAGTCAAAATGGCTTTATGAAGTGAAGTCCTTCGAAGACCAATGTGCTCGCAAATGAAGACAAGGCTTTCAGCCTTTTGCGTTCCGACCTGCGGAGATGCTGGTAATCACAACATGGACGGGTGTTCACTCGGTTGCTCCATGCTCCTTTAGAAGCTTGACTATTTCCGTCGCTTTGAACTGAGTAGCCATTCCCAGAGGAGTATCTCCACTCTTGTCTTTTGCGTTCGCATCAGCTCCTTTTGTCAAAAGAATTTCCATTACCTCTACCCGCCTTGCCTGACTAATAAATGATGCGGCTGCGTGCCAAAGTGGAGTTTGGCCATTAGCATCTTTTGCATTCACATCCGCACCATTATCGAGTAAGGCTTTGACAAAGGCACTATTACCCCAAAAAACGGCATCGTGAAGCGGCGTAGCTCCAGTAGTGTCCTTTGCATTCACGTCCGCGCCTTTAGCGACCAAGGGGTTAACTATGGCCTCGTAGCCGTTAATCGCGGCTTCGTGAAGCGGCGTAGCTCCACGATTATTCTTCACATTTACGTAAGCATGGTTGTCCAGCAAGGTGTGGACTATGGCCATATACTTATCTTGGGCGGCAATATGTAGCGGTGTGTTATCATAAGGGACCTTTTCATTCCCACCTTCGGCGGCAATATGCAGTGGTGTGTCACCATTAACGTCCTTTTGATTCGGATCGGCACCCTTAGCGAGTAGAGCCTCAACTATGTCCTCGTAGCCATATAAGACAGCAATGTGTAGCGGTGTGAAGCCACTACTGTCCTCCTTTTCATTGACATCGGCACCCGCTCGGAAAAGCCTTTCAACTTCGGGAAGACTACCAATTCTTGCAGCTGCACGTAAGGTGTAAAGAAGGTTGTGCACCATCCTGGGGATCATGTCGG
>DATFYJ010000564.1:0-5049 GCA_035315105.1 Chitinivibrionales bacterium | reverse complement strand
CCGGAAACCTTTCGCTTGCCCAGGGTGTGGAAATGCTCATGCCCGGCGACAACGCAACGCTTGAGGTGGAACTCATTGCGCCGATCGCCATGGAAAAGGGGCTCAAATTTGCCGTCCGCGAGGGCGGGAGGACGGTCGGGTCCGGCGTGGTAGCGGAAATCATCGAGTAACGTGGAAAACACCGGGTGTGCCCTGCGGCACACCCGTACAATAAAGTTTTTGTAACAAGTTCACAACGTATCGGCGGTACAGATGGCAAGAGAGATCATCCAGTTGGAATGCACATCGTGCAAGAGGCACAATTATTCGCTGTACAAGAACAAGCGCAAGCATTCGGAGCGTCTTGAACTGAAAAAATACTGCCCGTTCGAACGGAAGCGTACGGCTCATAAAGAAGCGCGTTGAGTACCGATTGCCTCTCTTCGTTTCCCTGCTGCGTGCGAGTATCAATGCGAAATCGAAAATAGCCGGGAGTGTCCCGTCAGGAAAGAACGGCGTCTTGAGTATGTCGGATTTCGGTCGTGAAGTGAGGCCCTATTAGGTCTGTAGCTCAATTGGTAGAGTAGTGGTCTCCAAAACCATTGGTTGGGGGTTCGAGTCCCTCCAGACCTGATTCAACAGACTGAGAACAGCTATGCAGAAAATCATTCAGTACCTCAAAGACGTCCGGGCGGAAATGCTCAAGGTGAGCTGGCCCACCAGGAACGAGCTGTTCGGTGCCACGCTGCTCGTCATTGTTCTCAGCCTCCTCATGGCAGTGTACGTGTACCTGTGCGACCAGGTGATCAACCGGTTTGTGGGTCTTTTGCTCAGGATAAATCTGTAGTACCAGTTACAAGGAATCTGCATGGCAAAACGTTGGTATGCCGTCCACACGTACTCCGGCCAGGAAGCCAGGGTGCAGGAATACATAACCGACCTCATCGCGGCCGGCGAGATGAAAGACCTGATTGGCCAGGTGCTCATGCCGACGCACGATGTCGTGCATATCAAGAACGGAAAGAAGATCAAGACAACGCGCAAATTTTTTCCGAGCTACATCATCGTGGAGATGGAACTCAACAAGGAAACGTCGCATTTTATCCGCAACATAAACGGGGTGACCGGGTTCGTCGGCGGCAAGAAACCGCAGCCGCTTCGCGAAGAGGAAGTGAACCGGATCCTTGGCCAGACCGAGAAAAGCACACGTCAGCAGATTTCCGAGGTTCCATTCGAAATCGGCGATGCGGTGAAAATCAAGGAAGGTCCTTTCAAGGACTTCGACGGCGTGGTTGATGAGATTCATCCGGAAAAAGGAAAAATCAAGGTTATGGTGAGCGTGTTCGGAAGGTCGACGCCGGTGGAGGTCGACTTCATGCATGTGAATCCGATCAGTTGATCGGAATAGGAACCGCGAGCATTCGGTAGCTCGAGCGAATCAACGTCGAAAGGGGTACGTCCTTTGGCAAAGAAAGTCAATGCAATCATAAAGCTGCAGATCCCGGGCGGCCAGGCCAATCCCGCTCCGCCCGTGGGGCCTGCGCTCGGCCAGCATGGCGTCAACATCATGGAGTTCTGCAAGGCGTTCAACGCCAGAACTAAGGACGCCAACGGCATGATCATTCCGGCCGTCATCACGGTGTATTCCGACCGTTCGTTCACCTTCATCACCAAGACTCCTCCCGTGTCGGTCCTCATTCTCAAGGAACTGGGGCTGGAGAAAGGGTCGGGCGTTCCAAACAAGGACAAGGTGGGGACCCTCAACAAGGCGCAGGTGAAAAAAATTGCGGAAATCAAGATGCCCGACCTCAACGCGGCAAGCCTCGACGCTGCGATGCTGACGGTGGCCGGGACGGCCCGCAGCATGGGCGTCAACGTGGCAGACTGAAGCCAAGTTTACAAAGGGAGACCGGATACATGAAACGTCACGGCAAGAAGTGGAAGACCTCGCGGGCCAAGATCGACAAAACAAAGGAATACTCGCTTTCCGAGGCGATCGATTTTCTCAAGGCAAACAAGGCCGCCAAGTTCGATGAAACGCTCGAGGTGGCGATCAACCTCGGCATTGATCCGAAGAAGAGCGATCAGAACGTCCGCGGTGCGGTGGTTCTTCCCAACGGTCTCGGGAAAACAGTGCGCATTCTCGCATTCGCCCAGGGCGCCAAGGCCGAAGAGGCCAAGATCGCCGGAGCCGATTTTGTGGGCGCGGAGGACATGGCCGAGAAGATCACCGGCGGATGGCTTGAGTTCGACGCATGCATTGCAACTCCCGACATGATGAAAGTGGTAGGGAAGCTCGGAAAAATTCTGGGAACGCGGGGCCTCATGCCAAACCCCAAGGTCGGGACCGTCACCATGGACATCGGCAAGGCGATCAAGGAACTCAAGCGGGGGAAAGTGGAATTCAGGGCCGAAAAAGGCGGCATCGTGCATGCGCCGCTCGGCAAGCTTTCCTTTGAAGCGGGAAAACTGAACGAGAACGTCAAGGCTTTTCTGGAAGCGCTTTCCAAGGCAAAACCGTCGTCCGCAAAAGGACAATTTCTCAAGAAAGTGGTTTTGTCGAGCACCATGGGGCAGGGCGTTAAGCTCACCACGGTCGTGGAAGCAAAGGCATAACCGGGACGCTCCGGATTTTATTGCGGCTGGAGATTCTCTATACATAGGAAATGGTACACAGTCACTTTTAAGAAAGTTGCACCTACATGGAGACTCGGACCGAACGGACAAAAACAATAGAAGTCCTGGAAAAGGAATTCAAGGACGCAAAGGGCATCTATCTCACCGACATCAACAGGATCGATGTGGCGAGGATCACCAAGCTGCGCAACGAAATCCGCAAGAAGGGCATGAAATACATCGTTGTCAAAAACACTCTTGCCAGGATCGCGTTTGAACGGTGCGGAAAGAAAGACCTCACGCCTTTCCTCAAGGGGCAGATCGGCGTTGTCGTGGCCCATCAGGAAGGCATGGCGCCCGCGAAGATCATCAGGGATTTCCAGAAAGAATGCGCGAAAGACATCAAGAACATTGAACTGCTGCCGGTGAAGGTGGCGTATGTCGACGGCACCACCTTCAGCGGGAAAGATACGGCGCGGCTTGCGGACATCCCTTCGCGGGATGTTCTGCTGTCGCAGTTGCTCGGCGTACTGCAGGCACCTATGGCAAAGTTTGCCGGGACGCTGAACAGCGTGCTCACCACGTTTGCCGGTACGCTGGATGCGGTGAGGCGGAAGAAGGAATCGGAACCCCCGACATCCTGACGGGTGTCATCGAAAACCAAAACTTTAACTTATCAGATATGGAGGTATTACTGTGGCGACTTTAACAAATGAGGAACTGGTTGATGCAATCAGCGGCAAGACTGTTCTTGAGCTGTGCGATTTGATCAAGGCCATCGAGGACAAATTCGGCGTAAAAGCCGCGGCACCGGTCGCGGCCGCCGCAGCTCCTGCGGCAGGCGCGGCAGCAGCGGCCCCCGCAGAGGAACAGACGGAATTTTCCGTTGTTCTCAAAGAGGGCGGCGCGAAGAAGATCCAGGTGATCAAAGTTGTTCGCGCAGTGACCGGACTCGGCCTCAAAGAGGCGAAGGACCTTGTTGAAGGCGCTCCCAAGGCCGTCAAGGAAGGCATTCCCAAGGCGGAGGCAGAAAGCATCAAGAAGCAGTTGGAAGAAAACGGCGCGACCGTTGAAATCAAGTGAGCACGCGCTCATCACCCAAGGAATCCTGATACCCGTTGTTCGTATCCATACAACAATCTCTTCCTTTCAGCGTGGGCACGGAATGCTCAGAAGAGCGTTTCGTGCTCGCTATTGGAAATGCGGATTTCTTTCCGCGCTTTCCATCATATGGTGTGTTGTGAGTACTGATGTCTTCAACGCAAAAACTGAGGGGACACCCGAATGGTAGAACGTAGAAGTTATTCCCGCATTCCACGCGTCATGGACTTGCCGGATCTTCTGGAGATACAGACCAAGTCGTACAGCGGCTTTCTGCAGGCCGAGGTTCCTCCCCGATTGAGAAAAAAGGAGGGGCTGAGCGGCGTTTTCCAGAGTCTTTTTCCGGTCAACGACGTCAAGGGATACTACTCCCTGGAGTTCGACGGGTACAAACTCGGCGTTCCCAAATACACGATCAAGGAATGCAAGGAACGCGGAATGACCTATGCCGCGCCTCTCAAGGTCGACATGTCGCTGCTCGTGTACGAGCAGGACGGCGAGGTCAAGAAGTTCGTTGAAAAGATCTCAAACGAAGTGTATGTGGGAGAAATTCCGCTCATGACCGAACGCGGCACGTTCGTCATCAACGGCGCCGAGCGCGTTATCGTGAGCCAGCTTCATCGTTCGCCGGGCATCACCTTCGACGAGGAAGAACAGCCCAACGGCGAAAAGGAACTCACGGCGCGCATCATCCCGCAGCGCGGTTCCTGGGTCGAAATGATACTCGATGCCGACGAGGTTCTCACCATCAACATCGACCGCCGCAAGAAAATGCCCGCCACCATTCTGATGCGCGCGCTCGGGTACTCGACCGACGAGAAACTCCTGGCGCTATTTCACGAGCGCACTGCCGTGGCGGTAAGCGCAAAGAACAAAGCCGAGATTGTGGGCAAGGTGAACGCGGTGACCCTCTTCAACAAGGAAACCGGCGAGATCATCATCGATGCCAACGAGGTCGTCACCGACGAGAAATTCGCCGGCCTCGTCTCGAATAAAATTGACGAAGTGCAGATTCTCGCGGACGTCACCAATCCGGAGAACATGATCATCCGGAACACCATCGCCGTCGACCCGACCAAGTCCGAAGAGGAAGCGCTTTTCTACATCTATGCAACCATGCGGCCCGGCGATCCGCCCAATGTCGAAACCGCCCGCAATCTTGTCCAGCGCCTTTTCTTCGACGAGAAGCGCTACGACCTCGGAAACGTTGGACGGTACCGGCTCAACACCAGGCTCAACCTCAAGAGCCCGGAAGGCCACAACACACTTTCCAAGGACGATTTCGTCGCCGCGTTCAAGTACCTTATCAGCCTTGGAAACGGTGAAGGCTTTATCGACGACATCGACCATCTC
>DATFYJ010000563.1:0-5310 GCA_035315105.1 Chitinivibrionales bacterium | reverse complement strand
TTTGTAGAGGCGTAGCGCGCTACGCCTCTACAAAACCGGGGTCGGTTCTCCTTCCGGTCTCGGCCTTCGGCCTCCGGCCGCCACGGCCCTATTCCTTTTGTAGAGACGCAATAGCGCTGCGTCTCTACAAAAGGCGGGTCCGGGCGGCACCGCGCTTCAGCGCGGCCTCCAGTCGCCCCTAACGCGGCCAACAAGTCAATCGCCCAATTAAAATTGCCGCTTTCGCTTCCGTCAACCCCCTCTCCAGGCGGACGACCCTTGGAAGTCTCTGACGAGGGAGAGGGGGACGGGGGGTGAGGTCAAAAGGAATTACAACTCTGAAGAGTCAACAGCAGATTGCTTCGCTCCGCTCGCAATGACTCTTGTTCTCTTTTGTCTATCTTTCAGGCACTAACTTTTCAACGTTTCAACCATTCAACTCTTCAACGCTTTTTCTTCTCAACTCCTCAACCTCTCAACTACTCTTCTCGGGTGCCCCCACACAGGTGTTTGATTCTTGCCACTGCTCCTACTTGGGGTGCACCCAGGAGGGGGTAGCGCAGGACCGGCGCGCATTGACATGCAGCCAATGCAAAAAGAGCGCGCCGGGCCGCAGCGAGGGGGAGCCTTCCCCCACCAAGTATCTCAATCTTACTTAATGGAGGCTATTTTTTATACTATGTATAGTTGCTATTAACATAAGGAAATCTTATATTCTCAAATGTGTCCTCAAGCCCGAAGATTCATAATTGGGGTGTCCTTGATAAACATTTTCTTCAAGGAAGGATGGCTTTTATGAAGTCTCCGATGTTTTGTGGTCCTGTTCTGCTGCTGTTGTCGGTGTTCTTCATCACGAACGCCGATGTTCCGCGGGGCTATGTCACCAACCCCGGCACCGTGGTGGACTCGAGCGGCAAACCCGTAAGGAACGCTTACATCTCCTACGTGACCCTTCCCAAACGTTTTACCTGGTCTTGGAGCGACAACAACGGCAATTTCGGCGGTGTCGTGAGGATCGGAAATCAGCCCTCCGCCGCTGTGCCGGCAAGCGCGCTTCGTCTGTCGGTGCAGGGAAACAGGCTTTCCTTTTACGTCACCCGTGGGGCTCATGCATCAGTCGAGATGTTTGACATGCAGGGCCGCGGTCTCGGCACTGTCCTGAACAAGACCATGGACCGGCAGGGGTATTTCTCTTTTTCCCCTTTTACTATTTCAAAAAAACAATTGGCCCATTCGGCGTTTGTGGCAAAGGTTACGGTTGACGGAAAGACTGAATTCATCAAGATGATAAACCAATTCGGCGCCATGTCCGGGCAGGCGTTTTCCCAGCACGATCCCCGCGAAACAAATAAACTCGGCAAAATCACGGCGTTCATCGACACCGTTCGGGTCGGGAAAACCGGATATTATTCAACCAGTGTCCCGGTTTCAAACTACACGGACCCTGTCGGAACGGTCAAGATTGTCAAAATGGACGTCGCGGGCAAAGTAGACTCCATTTTCGCCCTGATGACCCCGGCAGAAAAGGGGATGTGCGTAACCGAAGGAAATTTTGACGATGGTGCAAACGCAAGTGGAGTCGGGCTCCTTTATGCCGGCGGCGACGACGGTCCGGGCGGACACAGCATCAGCAATTGGACGACATTTACGAAGGCTCAAATTCCCTTGGTAAAGGCGACCCGCCTGCACATTCCTATTATTTGCGGCGTCGACAACGTTCATGGAGCGAGCGCAGTCGAGACCGCCGTCATTCTCCCGCACAACTGTGCCATGGGCTGCACCTGGGACCCGCAGTTCGTCGAAAAGGCGTATAGAATGGTCGGCTGTGAAATACGGGGAACCGGGGAGGACTGGATGCTCGCTCCCTGCGTGGCCGTGTGCCGCGACGACCGCTACGGCAGGTTGTACGAGGGCTACAGCGAAAATCCGGATTTGTGCGCGGCAATTGCAAAGTCGGCAGTGCTCGGTCTGTCAACAGGCGACCTGGGACATCCGAACGCCGTCGGCGTATGCTGCAAGCACTTCTGCGGAGACGGCGGAAGCACCAACGGCACGATGGCCGGCCCCTGCGACACGTCGTACGAACACGTCACCTATGAGCAGCTGAAATACATTCATCTGCTTCCTTATATTGAATGTTTCAAAGCGTATGCCATTTCTATAATGGACCAGTTCGGATCATGGATGGGCACCACGTGCTCCCAGAATTCGGCAATGAACATCGACTGGCTCAGAGGGGAACAGCATTTCCAGGGGTTTGTCAACGGAGACTGGGGCACCAGTTGGGGTAACTTTCAATACGGGCTCGATTGCGGCATGAACGTCAGCGACGGGTCGAGTTCGCGCGGCCAGGCCACGACTTGGTTCACCGCCAATCCCACGGCGGCGAGAGGAATCCAGGGAGTCAAGGGCGTGCTCACGCCCAAAATGTGGATGTTTGGCGATTGGGGCTTCTATAACAAACCGATTGACGATCGGATGGCCTCCCTCATCGGTTGCGCCGACGACCACGCCATCGGCCGCGAGGCGGTGAGAAAATCCTGCGTTCTTGTAAAAAACAACGGCGTTCTCCCGCTGACCGCCGCTTCGAAAGTCGCGCTTGTCGGCGACTATATGAATAGCGTTGGTCTGCAATGCGGCGGATGGACGCTCTCCTGGCAGAGCCTTGTCGCCGTGCCGGGCGGGACCACGGTTTACCAAGGGATGCAGCAGGTCGCGGGTGCTAACGCTCCCGTTACCCTTGGAAACACCGGCGCCGCGGATGTCGTGGTTGTCGGCATCGGCGAAAGCCCCTATGCCGAAACAGCTTTCCCTGATATCAGCATTGCGGGAACAGACCAGCCCGGCACCTATAAAGGCCAGGGGAAAAAAGTCGTACTGGTGGTCATGAGCGGACGGCCGGTTGACATCACGGCCGCAGTTCCCAATTGCGACGCGATCGTCATCGCCATGTGGCCGGGATCGGAGGGCGAGGGGCTTGCCGACCTGCTTTACGGCAAGTACGATTTTACCGGCAAGCTGTCCTATACCTGGCCCGCCAACCTGAGCCAGGAGCCCATCAACTGGGGATATCCTTTTAACGGCAAGGCGGCGTACGGCACCAAAGTGCCGCAATGGCCGTTTGGTTTCGGACTTAATTACAAGGGGGATACACTACACGCCGAAGACGGACTCTATACCCAGGTCAGTGTGGATTCGCTAAGAGAATGAGATTTCCGAATTCCTTCTAGTCAATAAAGACAAATAAATCTGGGCGTTACCCCCTGTTGAACCGCGCACCACGCGGCTCAACAGGGGGTCGGTCTCCCTCCGGGCTCGGCTATTCGCCTCGTTGCCGGACCGCCCCTAGTCGCCTTCGGCGAGGGGCGGCCGGCAATTCGTTCTAACTCACCCTCCGGTCCACCTAACGCGGCCAGTAAGTCAATCGCCCAATTCAAATTGCGGCTTTCGCTTCCGGTACACCCCTCTCCAAGCGGAGAGGGACGGGGGTGAGGTCAAAAGGAATTGCTATTCCGAAGAATCAACAGTAGATTGCTTTGTCCCGGACTCCTCGCAATGACATCTTACCTTTTTCCAATCCGAATCCCGCGATTTACGTTCTACAATCCTTCGCGGTGCCCCCGCAACCGAAGCTTCTTTCTTGCAAATCAACTTACTTGGGGGCTACCCACGAGGGGGTGTGCCCCAAGACCCCGCAGACTCACGCAGCGCGGCGAGGAGGCTTGGGGCCAGGGGGATACTTCCCCCACCAACTATTCTAAATCTGCTTTATATCCCATGAATCGGAAACACCGTCTTCTTGACATACTCAACTACTCTATCCGCTTCCTTCTCATTTCTTTCTTTTTCATCCCCGGTCACGTAGATCTTCATGTCGCGCAGCCCCGCGTTCCACTCGGCGTTTCCCAGAAAAACACCCCCCATGCCTATTGACATGTCGGATTCAGGCTCTATGCCGCACAGCACGGTCCACAACAGCGCCCAGCCGCGCGCGGTGTTCTCCGGGTTGTAGCCGCCGCCGCCCACGGCGAGGATGGGAATGCCCTGCTTCGTGACTTGGGGGAGGAGGTCGGCGAAGGCGTTGTTGGTCATCTTGAAATGCGCGAGCGGGTCGGTGGACAGCACGTCCATGCCGAGCTCAAGCACGATCACGTCGGGTTTGATCGCGGCAAGAAGCGGCGGGACAATTTCGTTGAACACCCGGCAGTACAGGGCGTCGTCGGTGCCGGCCGGAAGCGGGACGTTCACGTTGAAGCCGCGGCCCTCGCCTTCGCCGATTTCGGTTTCGAACCCGCCCCAGGGAAACAGCGTGGCGCCGCTCTCGTGCAGCGACAGGGTGAACACCTGCGGGTCGCCGTAGAATGCGGCCTGCGTTCCGTTGCCGTGGTGCACGTCGAGGTCGAGGCAGAATACTTTCTTGCCCGCCTTTGCAAGCGCCATACAGGCGAGCACGACATCGTTGACATAACAGAACCCTCCCGCTTTGTCGGCAAAGGCGTGGTGGTATCCTCCGGACGGGTTAAAGGCCGTTTTCACGCCGGCATCGAGGATGAGCCCGGCTGCGGTGAGCGTGCCTCCTCCGGCGAGGGCCGCATAGGAATACAGGCCGCCAAAGATGGGGGTGTCGGCCGTGCCCAGTCCGGCAAAAAGGTCGGACGCGTCAATCTTCCCGGATGAAACGCGTTTGAGGCGGCCAATATATTCGCGCGTGTGGAACCGCGTCATTTCCCTGTCGGAAAGGGGCCGCGGCGCGATTTCGGCGCGGTTCTCACCGGTAAACGAGCCGCCCGAAATGAGGATACTCCTGGTTAGCGCCGCACGTTCGGTCTTGAACGGGCACGATTCAGGATAGTGGTATTGCTCGATTTCGGCCGAGTGAATGAATGCGAACTGCGTCTGACCCATGAACGTCCGCGACGGTTGTTGACGGAGGAAAACCGTGCTGCCGGCCGCACGGTCTCACGTGTGCATGAAAAGCAGCGGCGCACGATGTATTTTGATACCCTTTTCAAAGCGCACCTGCGAAACCGCGTTCGGCACCAATCATGAAATATACGCGAATCTCCCGCCAAAAGGTCGACGAAAATGAGTTTTGACAAGCTGCTCAACCCCGCATCGGTCGCCGTTGTCGGCGCCTCGGCAAAACCTGACAAAGTGGGCTATGCGGTGGTGAACAACATCATTGCCGGAGGGTTTGCGGGCGCCGTGTACCCCGTGAACCCCAAGGTGGACGAAATCCTCGGGAAAAAATGTTACAAGTCCCTGGCGGAAATACCCGGCGACGTCGAATGTGCGGTGATTGTCGTCAAACGCGACCAGGTGACCGCGGTC
>DATFYJ010000562.1:0-9103 GCA_035315105.1 Chitinivibrionales bacterium | reverse complement strand
CCATCAGGGGTATGCAGGAGCATGCGACCGCCGTATCCGCTTCGGTTTCCGGTAGTGCGATACGGTTTTCCGTTGCGTCGCCCTCGGCGGTGCGCATCGACGTGTATTCCATGAACGGCCGCCTGGTTCTCGGCGCGCTCGACAGGACCCTGGCGAGGGGCGCCTATTCGTTCACTCCCTCAGCCGCTGCACTCCCGTCAGGAGTATATTTTGTCAAGGTTCGGATCGGCTCGTGGTCGAGCATCTGCAGAATGTCTCTGAGCGGCGTCCGCGCCGCCGGGTCGGGACTCAGGATGTTATCTGACATGTCCGGCCGGTCGCTTTCCAAAAAGGCGGATGTTTCGGACACGCTCATCGCGGCAAAGGGCGGCTACAAGACCTTCAAGAAGTTCATCGCTTCATACACGCTTTCCGGCCAGACCTGCATACTCGTGGCGATCCCCAAGTCGGCCGAAACCGCGATATATTCGCAGCGTGTCACCAAGAGCATCGACTGGGCGAACACGACCGTGCAGGTGTGGGACTACACTGCCGCCAATGCGGACACGTCCCTGCACCTCACTTCGACGGCGCTTAACGGCGCATGCACGGTCAATCCCTACACCGGCAATACAAAATGCTGGCTGGTCACCTGCGGAACAGTCGGCTGGTCCACATGGGGATTTGTGGTCAGCGCGGCTGTCGGCTCGGTCGACATGTCCGGCTTCTACGGTGGAAGCATCCATTTCTACATCCGCGGAACCTCGCCGAGCGTGGGTGCGTTTATTGCATCCACCGGCGGCGCCGGCACCGCGGTCGACCTCTCGACGCTGGGCTATGTGGCCGACAGCGCCTGGCATGAGGTCACCCTGCCGCTTTCTAGTTTCCCCACCGTCGATCTCAGCGCAATCACGGAGTACCTGATGTTCGTTGCCCCGGTCACCCAGAGCGCAGGCTACGTTGCAGGTTCGTCGTATGCGCTCGACGATATCACATATAAGCCCGCTCCGTAACATGGCCATTTGTTAATTCTTGGGTAATTTGGCGCTCCGCTGTTTTCCAGCGGGGCGCTTGGTGTTCTTGGCACAAGTCAATTATTAAGAGATTATAAAATAATATTCGTGAGGGGGAGGTTTCCCCCTGACTTCGGGCGCCTTTCGGCGTCCTCCGCTACCCCCTCCTGGGTGGCCGCCTTGATAAAGCAACTGCAAGACCATACGTTGTTGTGGCCGCACCCAAGAAGAGTTGTTGAATAGTTGAAAGGTTGAAAAGTAGAAAATGCAAAGCAGAAATCCTAGCCGATTTAATGCGGATACCGATTGGCGCGAGAAGAAGTAGTTGACTGAATAGAATTTAGTTGCCGCGCGTTAGGCAGGACTGGAGGTCCCGCCGAAGCGGGATGCCGCCCGGACCCGCCGCTGCGCGGCATAGGGCCGAGGCGGCCCGAGGCCTAAGGCCGAGACCGGAAGGAGGGCCGACCCGAGCGCAGCGAGGGAAACGCCAATTTCTATTTGTGATTTCCAAGGAATCCACCAATTTGGAGATTCTCCACACCTTTCAAATGGGAACGCCCATATTTCCTTCTATTATGATTGTCTGGATTGCCTGCTTGAAAGACAAGCGTCCGCGAATGTATTTTACACAATCCGACTCCGGCCCCCTTTACAAAACCGCTTTCTTTTAAGAGAAATATCGGGAGGACATTTTGGAAATAAAGTTCAGCAAGAAGAAGCAGGAGATGAGGCAGGACCCGTTCCTTGACTTGCTGGCAAAGGTGAAGGACTTTGCCGAATCGAGGGGCAATGCGCTCACCGCGGCCGGCATCGCGGTCTGCCTCGTGGTGGCCGGGGTCCTGGTCTACGGGTATCTTCAGCGGTCCGGCGAAGAAAAGGCCGTCGACGCTTTCGGAAAGGCAATGGTCGCTTACGCGACAGGGGACGAACGGGGGGCCGTCGAGGCGTTCAAGACCGTGGTTGACAACAGCAAGAATTCCCCGCAGGCGGCGTACAGCGCTTTTGTGCTCGGGTCGGTGTTCCTGCGCCAGCAGAAATACGACGAGGCGATATCGTGGTTCACCGTGGCGGCTTCGGGCACCGCGAAGTCGGCGTTTGTCGCCGCGGACGCGCAGGAGGGCCTTTCGGAATGCTACGAAGCCAAGGGCGACAAAGAGAAAGCGCTCAAGTGTCTTTCCCAAGCCCTCGATGATTCCCGTTTGAAGTATCGGCAGTCGGCCATCGCGTGGAAAGCCGCGCTCATCAGCAGGGAATTGGGCAGGGCCGACGATGCGGCGCGCTACTGCAAACGGATAGAATCCGACACCACGAGCCAGGCCGCCGGTTACCGGCAAAAGGCGGAAAATCTGGTGGAGGAAATGGCCGTCTCCCGTTCGAACTGACGCCGGGTACCCATTGTGAAAAACAGGAGGATAGGAAATGGACATCGTTGTTCTTGACGACCTCAAAAGCAGAAAAACCAAGCTTGCCGAAACCCTTGAGAAGCATCGTTACAAAGTCATGCAGTGCGGCACGTGCAACGATTTCCTCGCTTCGGTCAATGCGTCGCTGCCCGGCGTCATCCTGATGGACTTTGATACGTGGCACCGCGGCAGGTCCATGTATTCCTATTTCCAGATCGGGAAGAAGATCGAGCATGTTCCCGTGGTCTTTTACAACGCGCCGCCGAATTTCGTGGCGCTCCCGGACAGGAGCAGACACGAAAAGGACTATGTCCTTCCGAAACCTTCCGAAGTCGAAACCGTTGTCGAGGCGATTTCCCACAGCCTGTAACCAGTACTTGCCTTCCGGGGAGCGGTGAATGGCCAGACGTGCCCCCAACACGCTCGTGTTTGCCGACTGCGACAACGGCGGCGTCATTCATGTCGCCAATATCAAGGGCGGCGTGGGGAAGTCGACGGTCGCCACCAATCTCGCGGCCGCGCTTTCCCAAAAAGGCCCCACGCTTTTGATAGACCTTGACGTTCAGGGAAGCGCCACGGTCGCGTTCGGCAGGGATCCTGCGGCGGCCGGGAATTCCTCATGGGAGCTTTTCCGCCGGCGGTTTGGCGTTCCGCGGCCGGCGGAAATCGGCACGCCGACGTCCCTTGCGCGCCGCGCGTTGGATTGGCTTGGCCGCGCCGAATCGCTGATGTTTTCCCAGATCGTGGGACGGGGAACCCTGACGGACATGGTGTGTTCCATCCGCCCCGGTCTCGACCTTGTCCCGGCCAATGCCGACCTGTTCAAGCCGGTCCTGTTTTTTCATCTTCAGAATTTCCTGTACAACCTCGATCTCTGCCGGGTTTACTACAAGTACATCGTCCTCGACACGCCGTCGGTGTGGAACGCCCTTACCCGCGCGCTGTACCTGCACAGCAGCCTCAACCTTATCCCGGTGACGCTCAACGCGCTTTCGACCAAGAGTCTCAAGAACTATTTCCACAGCGTCAAGATTCTCGCGCGGAAGCACCCGCACGTGCGCGTGCGGATCCTCAAGAACGAGGTGTTCGGCAGGCAGGATTCGAAGATAAAAGGCAAGACGCGCACTATGAACGAGAACCGCAGATATCTCGACGGCCTGTGCGAACAGGTGCGCCTGAAGGCCCGCACGGGGGTTGCTACCATTCCGCAATCGGTGATGTTCGACCTGGAGATTCCGGAGGCGGCCGTGATCCGCGACGCGCAGGACGAAGGCAGGACGCTCGACGATTTTCACCAGTACAGCGCGGCCACCAAGGCGTTTGACGAGCTCTCCCGCCTGGTGCAGTATGTTCTGAACAGCCCTTCGGACGCCCATGCGCGTCCGCTGGTGCGGCGCATCGGACGCATGCCGTCCCTTGTGCCGAGGCTTGCGGCCGCCTGCCTCGTGTGTGCTGCGCTGGGGCTCGGGCTCCCCGCCACGAACGCGCTGGCGCCGCGTCCCGTTGCGCCGCAGCAGCTTGTCGAACCGTCGCGGCCGCTCATCGCGCACACGTTTCTGCCCGGCGAATCTCTTTACAAATACGCAAAATTCGTCATCTGCCGCTACCGGGCGCTGGTGCCCGGCAGCGAAGACGTCCGCCGGTACGCGCAGGAAACCGCCGACATCTACAACCGGACTAGGCTGCCGGGCGAGGCCCGCATCGCCGGCATCGACGGGCTGCCGTCGGGGACCTCGGTCGTCTTTTACCCTCCGTCAAGCATCGTCAATCCGCGCGAGAAACAGCTGCTCCCCGTGTACGACTACTTCATGGCGATGGTCGACGATCCCTGCTCCTACATCACGGGGGACTGGTGCGACCGCGGCATGGGCGGCGGCACGCCGCACTACGGGATCGATGTTGCCGCCAGGCTCGGGTCGAACATCATCACGCCGATCGAGGGCCTGGTGGTCAACCGCGAAAGCGCCTCGGGGGGCCACACGCTCGGCGTGGTGCGGGAAGGCATGATCCTCACGTTCTTGCACATGGACAAGCGGTTCTACCAGACCGGCCAAACGGTAAAGAAGGGCGCTGCGGTGGGGACCGTGGGGCTCACGGGCGAGACCAGCGGCCCGCATGTGCACGTGGGCTACGGGGTGAAAAGCGCGCGGGGCGACGGTGTCGATTTCGGGAACTACTTCTACAAGTTCACCGACCCCAAGCTGTTCTTCTACCGCGAACAATACCTGGCGAACGTGAACCGTTGATATACGGGAACACCTTTTCCCGGCGGGATCATTCATGCCCCCCAGACTCCTCGCCCTCGACCTCGACGGAACCCTTCTGACATCGGACAAACGCCTCTCCCGGGCCAGCCTCGCGGCGCTCGACGACATGGCCCGCTGCGGCGCGGTCGTGGTATTCGCTTCGGGCCGCATCGGCTCGAGCATGCTTCAGTACGCGGCCGGCCTGTCGTGCGATCCGGCGCTGCTCACGCTCAACGGCGCCGCGGTCTTCACCGGCGCGAAAAAAGGCTCACGGCTCGTGTATTCGGCCCCGCTTGCCCCTGGGTGCGCTGACGCCCTGGTCGACCATTCCCAGGACGCCGACTTCGCGGTCAACTATTACCTCGACGGCGAGCTGTACACCGTGCGGAACGGGCGCACCGCGCGCTGGAACGACCTCTACTACGCGCAGACCGCGTCGCAGTACCGTCTGGTTGATTCCCTGAAGTCCCTGCGCGGCAGCTCGCCGCACAAGATCATCTTCGTGGGCGACCCGGCCGGTCTTGATAAAGAGGAATACGAGCTGCGGAAGCGGTGGGGCAACAGGCTGTACATCGTGCGGACGTGGGACTACTACCTCGAATTCCTGAGCCCGGAGGCCGACAAGGGAAAGGGCCTGGCCGTGCTGGCGCAGGAATACGGCGTTCCGCTTTCTGAAGCCGCGGCGTTCGGCGACGCCGACAACGACATTCCGCTGTTTGCGGCCGCACGCATTGCGGTGGCCGTGAAGAACGCGTCTCCCGGGGCCAAGGCCGCGGCCACCTATGTTTCGCAATGGACCAACGACGAGGAGGCCGTGGCGTGCGAATGGGAGCGCATGAAGGGGACGGATCTTGTTGCAGGAAAAAGCTCTGTCTGATGATGACGCGTCGTTTGCGGCTGTTTCCCATATGTAAACACATACGCGAAACGCCCGGAACCATGTATTTTGATTTCAAGCCGGGAAACGGAACGTCATCGCGGCCGGTCATAAAGAATCAACCTCATTATCAGCCCAAAGCATGATGAATCGCACGGCACTTCTTGTCTGCAGTCTTGTCGCTTGCGCATTTCCGCAGAAGTACGCAGATTTCATCATCCTGTCAAGTCCCCGGTCTTTCACAATCCTCAACCAGTTCCAGCAGCCGGTTTCCGAACAGGAAAAGGCGCTTTTTGCCGAGAACGCGCCGATTCTTGTCGAGAACGAGAACGAGGTGATGGGCGACCAGATCACCCGGGCGCTCAGGTTTGTTTTCGACGGAAAAACGTGGTTTCTGCAGAAGGACGAAGCCGGCAACCTCGTGGGCGACAAGGGGAAGCAGTCCCGGCAGTCGTACCGGAAGTGCGGCGTTCTCGGGGATACGGTGCAGATTACGGAAGACAGGGCTGTTTCTTTTTCGCAACAGTACCCGCCCGCGGGAAGGGGCGCGTTTCTTGCCAAAGGGGAGACCCTTGTCAGAATATTCTCGTACGGCGGTTCCTTCTATGTGAAGCGCGGTGGCACACGGCCCGAATACGCATGGAGCACGCTCGCGCCAAAGTCCGCATGGAAGCGCCTCGAGCATGCGACCGAGAAACCCCAGGGCCTCACGGGGTACCTGTCGGACATGATCGTCCGGCGGTTTACTGAAGCGAACACGGCATACCGGGAATACTTCGGACATTTCAACGCATTGACGCACCAGGAGAAGGCCGTTCCCGCATGGCATTGCGAGGCACACGGCGGCGAAATCCGCTGCACCCTCAACCTGCCGTACCGGAACACGTCGCAGCTTGACGAAAGCACGCAGTACCTGGTGCGCGACGTGGAGAATATGCTCATCGGCAAACAGTGCGAGGTCGTGGCCGGGAAAGGCGAGATCCTCGTGAGGCCGAAGGCTGGAAGCGGGGCAGCGCCGTGAAACGAAAACTCACCGAGCATGTTCTCAGCATCGCCTTTGTGACCGCGGTACTGCTGTGCGTTTTGTTCCTGGTTCGCGCGGCCGCGCACCACCGGACGGAACGGGAATCCGCCGCGTTCCAGACCTACGGCGACCTGTCGTTTGTGGACTTCAACAACGCGTTTCATAAGGCCCTGCTTCGGGACGCCGTGAACATTTTCTTTCCGGACCGGTTCGAACAGAACAACGCCTCGGTGGACAGGATCCTTGCGGGCAAGGAAGAGGAATTCGGCAGGAAGCTGCAGAAGTCCAACGTGGAGGAGCGCCTCTCTCTTGGAAAGCTCTGGCAGCTGCTCGGCATGTATGTCAAGTTCGTGCTCGTGTATGCCTCGGTGATGGTGCTCACGTATTACGGCGTCCAGACGCTTGCCGTTTTCAGGTTCACCCGGAGGAAACTGAAATCCATTCGGAAGCCACGGTCGTTCGGAGGGGTGGCCCTGGGCATTGCCGCTGCCGTGGGAAAGACCGCCGCGTATTTCGTTCTGTTCGCGCCGGCCTATGTTATCGCGTATTCCATCCGCACCGAGTTCAACACTGATACCGTGGTGTTCATGGCGCTGCTCGGCGTCATCTCCAACGGCCTTCTCGTGACCTATGCGAACAAGTTCTACGCGTTTCTCACGGCGGAAAGCAGGAAGGGGTACGTGGAAACCGCGGTTGTCAAGAACCTCGCCTGTTCGTACTCGCCGCGCGGCCGCGACGGTATAAGCTACGGCGCGATCCTGCGGCCGTTCAAGCGGTTCGACGGCCACGTGTTCGGCCACATCTTTTCCAACGCGCGCCACCAGTATCTTTCCACGATCAAGGAACAGGCGTCCTTTCTCATCTCCGGCCTCATCATCATCGAAATGGCGCTCAACATCCACGGCCACCTGAGCTACGAAATGCTGCGGCAGATGCTGTACAAGAACTACGACATCGTGCTCGTGATCATCCTGGGGATATTCTATACCGTAAAGGGAACCGAACTGGTGGTCGATCTGATGGCGAATAGGGCGGAGAAGAGGATAGAGAATAGTTAAACCATGTTGACAGTTGACGGTTGGCTGTTGACAGAGGGAAGATGAGCGCTTCGTTTGAAGATCTTGAGGTTTGGAAGAAAGCGTGCAGGCTGGCGGTGAGACTGTATTCTTTGCTCAAGGAAAGCAGAGACTATGGCATGAAAGACCAGATGTTGAGGGCTGCCGTTTCAATTGCTTCAAATATTGCGGAAGGCAGCGAGAGAAATTCCCTTGTTGATTTTAGAAGATATTTATCCGTTGCCAAGGGCTCTGCCGCCGAATTGCGAACGCAGGTGTATATATCGGGCAGCATTGGTATCCTGAATCAGAAGGACACATTGGAGCTTGTTGATGAACTGAAAACTATTTCCAAAATGCTCCAGGGTTTGGCAGCATCGTTGAAGGGAAGAAGAGCACGAATCCCCAATAGATAACGAAACAAGCAGAGGGCAATCTGTTGTCTTATTTTCAGCAGTCAACCGTCAACTGTCAACCGTCAACGAGAAGCTATGTTTAAACGACTAATCATGAAAAAGGATCTCCGCTGGACCGCCATCTGGGTCCTCGGCATGGTGTGCGTGGGCGTGTGGGACACCCTGTTTCTCAACAAACCCGCGCTCAGGCAGGTGACGGCCGGTTTCCTCAACACGTTCTCCGTCGCGTTTCTGGCGGTCGGCTTCACGCTGCTTTTGGCGTGGGGCGTCACGCTCGCGCTGCACTTCCTTGACACAGGGAAGAACAGGGCGCCGTACCTGCTCCTAACGTTCTTGCTCAATCTTATCCGGTCCGTCCCTCAGGTCGTGGGCATCCTGTTCGGCTATGTGGCGGTGAGCGCGCTGGTGGAGGCCGGGTTCCTGCGGAGCCCGATCGTCATATTCTCGCTGCTTGCCCTGTGCATAAGCCTGTTCGTGTTCATCGAATTTGTCGATCTGATGCGGGAGCGCATCGCGCACTACCAGAAGCTCGATTTCTACAACGCGATGCGCGTGTGCGGGATTTCGGAGGGCCGGGTCGTCAATTTCGACATCCTGTGGAAGAACAGCCGCATCCATGTTCTCAACAAGCTGATCTCGGTGTTCGGCGCCGCCATATTTCTGCAGTGCAGCGTGGACTTCATCATCTCGGTGGGGCTGTCAACCGACGTGAACTCGGTGACCCTGCCCGCGAGCCTGGGGAGCCTGCTTGCGAAAATAGACAGCAAGCAGGACATCCTCGCCATCGGGTACACCCTCACGCATCCGGGATACGCGCAAAACCTGTTTTTCGGACACCTTCTGGGGCTCACCGTCGCGTTTCTGATCGTCTTCTCGCTTATGTCAATTTATCACATCGCGAACGGATACGCGGAAAGGCACCACCTATGAGCGCCGAGCGCTATGCCGTTTGCATCCGCTCCGGCGAGCGGACCATTGTGACCACGGACAACTACGACGTTGTGCACAACGAGGTCACGTTTTTGTTCGGCGAATCGGGCATCGGGAAATCCATGGTTGCCAAGGCCGTGTACGGCCTGCTCGACCCGGA
>DATFYJ010000561.1:0-4649 GCA_035315105.1 Chitinivibrionales bacterium | reverse complement strand
GCGGAAGCTTTTCCAGAAGGTCTCCCAGGAGCCTCTTGTGCAGGCCTTTGAGCCACTTGGAAACTTCTTCCGTTGAATCGAGGGAATCTATGTGGGAAACGCTTTCGGCAGCCTCGGCAAAACTCACACGCGAAAAAATTTCCTTCAGAACTGGAATGACCCTGGGAATGACGCTGAATCTCGTGAGGCCCATACCAAGAAGCAGAACGGAGTGAAATGCGTTGCCTGCCATTTCGCCGCATATTGAGAGCGGTTTGCCGTTGTCCTTCGAAACATTGATGGCGTTCTTTATTATCCGGAGAAATGCGGGTTCAATCGGATTGTAGAGGTTATTTACCTTTGAATTGTTCCTGTCAGCAGCGCTCAGGTACTGGATGAGGTCATTGGTTCCAATTGACGCAAAATCAATTTCTTTCATGAACGTATTCATTTCAAGAATTGCAAGCGGGACTTCGAACAGCACGCCGCATTTCGGCATACTGGCACCAAGGCTCGATGCCACTTTTACAATCGTTTTCTTTGCTTCCAGCCATTCCTGAAGGGTTGTCACCATGGGAATCATGATGGAAAAATCGCGCTTTTTTCCGGCTTTCATTATTGCGGAAAGCTGTGTTTCGAAAAGGTCTTTCATTTCGAGCAGGATCCGGATTGCGCGCCATCCCATGAATGGGTTGAACTCCGGGGGCATCTCGAAAAACTCCGGCACCTTGTCGCCGCCAATGTCCATTATGCGGATGACGCAGTGTTTGTTGCCCGCGCCTTGGAATATCTTTTCGTAGTAGGAACGCTGCGTCTCCTCGTCCGGAAAACTCTTGCGGTTCGACAGAAGATATTCAGTACGCACTAGGCCGATTCCATCCGCACCGAAACGGTTCGCTTCCTCCACGTCTTCGGGCAGTGAGACGTTTGCAAGCACTTCCACGTGGATTCCGTCGCGCGTGTAAACGGGTCGCTGCCACTTGGTCCGGAGTTTGTCGAGCTCCTCCTGCCAGGCGCGCTGCCGCGGCACTTTGCTCACCACAGCGGCACCGGGGCGCGCAATCACGACTCCCTTGTCGGCGTCGACAAAGAGCTGGTCTCCCGGGAATACGCTTTCCTGAATGTTCCTTATTCCCGACACCACCGGGATCGAATAGGCGCGCGCGATAATAGCCGCGTGCGACGTTTTGCCGCCGCTCGAGCTTATCACCGCCCGGATCATCGACCTGTCGTAGGAGAGAATGTCGGAAGGTGTGAACGTCCTGAGCACTACGAGAACCACCGGTTCAACAAAACCTTTCGCCCTTCCGTCGTCATTGTAAAGGTACGAAATGAGTTTTTCGCACACTTCCACGATGTCGCTGCTGCGCTCCTTGAGATACGGCGTACCCGCGGCATTGAAGCGTTTGACAAGGTCATTGAGAACGATGCGGATTGACGTCTCAAGATTGTAGAGCTTTGTTGAAATCGTTTCCACCACCTGGCCCACAAATGAAGGGTCTTCAAGAACGTGTTCGTAAATCTGGAGAATGGTCGGCGTGACTGCCGAATCGCTCCGCTTTGCGATCTGTGCGTAATCTTTCTTTGCCTTTTCGCGGATTTCGTTGAAGCGCATGATCTGGTCGCCCACGTCCTGCCGCGAGATGGAGACGGCCGAGGGCTGTTCCACGCCGCGACCTACGAAGTAGGCAGCGCCGAGCCCTTTCCCGCCGACAACGGTGATTCCGGTGAGCCTTTCTTCCTTTTTCATGGTGTGCGTCTCCGACAAGCATCCGCCAAACGCATTCGCGTTTTCCTATTAAAATGCCCCGACCCGCCCGCGGCATGGGGCCTCGGCGAAGCACGAGAACAGAAAACTTTTACTGCGGGGTAACGTTCCAGATTTCGGCCGCGTACTGGCCGACAGTCCTGTCGATAGAAAAATAGCCGGAGCGCGCGATATTCACAAGACTTCTTTTCGCCCATTCCCTGGAATTCCGGAAAAGGGCGTCGGCTTCGTCCTGCTTGCGCACGTAGTCGTCGAAGTCGAGCAAAACGAAATAGCGGTCCGAATCCATGAGCGTTGACAGAAGCGGCCGGATGGAGACCGCATTGGAAGAAGGACGGTCGAGATATTCCTGGAGGAACCTAAAAACGGCGGAAAGCGTCGGATTGGCAGAAAGGACGTCGTACGCCTGATAGCTGTGGACAGGGGGCAGCTCGCCGGCGGTTCTTCCGAATACGAACATGTTTTCGGCGCCGACATGCTCGATGATCTCAATATTCGACCCGCTCTTGCTGGCCATGAGCAGGCCGCCGTTGATGGCGAATTTCGAGTTTCCCGTGCCGCTCGCCTCCTGGCCCGGCGTCGAAATCTGTTCCGACAAGTCGGCGGCAGGCACTATCTTTTCGGCCAGCGTGACGCCGTAATCGGGCAGGAATACAACTTTGATCAGGTCCCTCACCTGCGGATCGTTATTGACGATTTCGCCGACGACGTTGATAAGCCGGATTATCTGTTTTGCAAGCTGATCGGACGGCGCCGCCTTTCCGGAAAAGATATGCACGCGGCTGACCGACGGGAGACCTTCGCCGCGCTTGATGCGGAGGTAACGCGCCAGCACGTGGAGTACGTGAAGCACTTGGCGCTTGTATTGGTGTATCTTTTTGCACTGGACGTCGAACATGGCATCGGGGTCCACGGTGACGCCGACCGCCATCTTGACATACGCGGCAAGCGAGCGTTTCGCGGCGCTGCGGACCTTTCCCATCTTTGCGAGGAACGCCTCGTCGGCGGCGAACGGCTCGAGCCTCGATAGCTCCTCGGGCTTCCTCGCCCATTCTTCGCCGATCACCGAGGCAATCAGGCTTCCCAGAGGCCGGTTGGCGCACAGGAGCCATCGCCGGTGCGAAACGCCGTTGGTCTTGGACTGGAACTTTTCCGGCGACACAACCATGAATTCCGGAAAAACGGATTTCTTGAGGGTTTCGGACTGCGACGCCGAAACGCCGTTGACGGTGCGGGAACCGAGCATGGCAAGATGCCCGAGCTTCACGCGCCGCACCTCGCCTTCGGCGATCAGAGACAGATCGCGGATCAGGTCGTTGTCGGCAGCGTGCGTCCTGCGCACGTTGTCAAGGTGCATCTGGTTGATTTCGTAAATGATCTGCAGATGCCGCGGAAAAATCTGGGACATAAGGTACACCGGCCAGGCCTCCAGGTGCTCGCGGCACACGGCGTTGCTCGTATACGCGAAAACGCGCGAGGTAACGTCCCACGCCTTTTTCCACGGAACGTGTTCGACGTCCACCAGCAGCCGGAGCAGCTCGGGCACGGCGAGTCCGCAATTGCTGCCGCTCAGCTGGATGATCACATGCTCGGGAAGCTCCGCAAGGTCGCTGTTCCTTGCCTTATACCGCCTCAGAATATCCTGCAGCGAGGCGCTCACGAGAAAAAACTGCTGCTTGAGCCGCAGTTCCGTTGCACGCAGAACGTCCTCGTCGGGAAACAGGATCTTGGTGACTGTGCCCGACCGTGACTTGTCTTCACATGCGCGCAAATAGTCGCCGTGGTTGGTGTAATCGGGCAGGAATTCTTCGGACCCGCGGGCGACCCAAAGACGCAACGTGTTGACCGTGCGGTTTCTGAATCCGGCGACGGGAAAATCGTACGGCACCGCAACCACGCGCTCGGGGTCTTTCCAGACGCCTTCGAGCGGGTCGCGGGCGTTGTTCGCAGGCGCGGCCGTCCCGTAAAAGTTGACTTCACAGGTGTATTCCGGGCGAATGATCTCCCAGGGGTGGCCCTTGTGTAGCCAGTCATAGGGCCGTTCCACCTGCACCCCGTTTTCGATGTCCTGATGAAACTGACCGTAATCGTACCTGAGACCGTAGGCCATTGCGGGGAGTCCCATGGTCGCCATGGCGTCCTGCAGACATGCGGCAAGGCGGGCCTTGCCGCCGTTTCCGAGATCGAAGGAGTTCTCCTGGGCGTAAATTCCCTCGATGTCGAACCCGAGTTCGGCGGCGAGCGCGGCAACACTTTCTTCAATGTCAAGACTCAAGATGTTCTGCTGGAGGCTCCTGCCGAAAATGTATTCCATTGACAAAAAATATACCCGCCGCGCATTGCTCCGGCGGTAGCCGGCCTGCGTTTCTATCCAGCGGTCCACCATCTCGCTGCGAACCGCGTACGCGAGCGCCATATATTTATCGTAGGGCGTAGCAGTGGCATCGTCCTTGGAAAGGAAATACCGCAGATACCTATGATAGGACAGTTTGATGGAATCCATGTCGCCCTAACATGTTAACATTGCACAGTATAAACTAATTCTACTGCAAAGGGGATTCCAATTCAAGTGCAATATTTTACCACGTTATCGGACCGGAGTTCCGTTCTGGAAATGTCCGGGCAGTTGAGACCTGGACTGGAGTGCATCATGTAACACCCGGTTCATGGAAGGAACTCTTCACCGGGTCTCCTGCAAACAGCGCTTTATCGGAAAATCGGAACACTCTTCATATAAGCATTCGATCCTGCTTGCATTCTTGCCAAATAACAACCTGTGGCCACGTTCCGTGTATCCCAGGGCAAACTATACGACCCGGCCCCAAGATTTCTGTCGACAAGGGTAGCTATTTCACGGCCGGACAGATTGTAAACCTTCACCGACACCTGATCCGAATGAGAA
>DATFYJ010000560.1:0-11312 GCA_035315105.1 Chitinivibrionales bacterium | reverse complement strand
GCTGTTGAAAAGTTGAATCGTTGAAACGTTGAAGAGTTAAATAGTTGAGAAGTTCAAGAAGAAAACATTGTTTTACTCTTGATGATTCCGGCTGGCGCAAGAAGAACAAATTGACAGAATAGATTTCTTGTGCCGCGCGCCAGGTCGGAACGGAAAAATGGTCCCGCGGATGCGGGATGCCGCCTGATCCCTAGCCGAAGGCGGTTGGGACAGGCGGCCCGAGGCCGAAGGCCGAGACCGGAGCGAGGGCCGCCGCTGCAAAGCAGCGGGGCGCCCATTTATTCTTATTAATTTTTAATTCTTTTTCGGCTCAATATGAACCATCACCTCTGCATCCGGAAACCGGCGCTTGATTTCCGCAGCGATGCTGTGATCCAGGGAATGCGAGGCTTCAACCGACATCGCGGGATCGACCCTAATGTGGAACTCAATGAACCGCTTCGAGCCTGATTTACGGCCGCGAAAGTTGTGACAGTCAACCACATCCGGATAGGTGCGGGCCAGCAGGGACCTGATCTCGTCTTCTTCCTGCTGCGGCAGGCTCACGTCAAGCAGGTCACGCGCGGATTCCAGAGTCAGGTCCCACGCGGCTTTGAAAATAAGGACCGACACGGCCACGGCCGCAACCGGATCGATCCATGCGAGGTCCACGCCGGAAAACAGCCTCCTCCCCGCCCACACCGCCGCAAGTCCGAGGAAAACGCCGGCAGACGTGATCACGTCGGTGAGGGAATGCCATGCGTCGGCTTTGAGGGCAAGGGAACCGGTTTTCCGCGCCGCGGCCAGGAGCACAAGGCCGATTGCCGTATTGACAAGGGAGGAGACCAGCATCACCGCGACGCCCCAGCCAAGCTCCCCCATGGCCGCAGGATGGGCCAGCCTGCGCACCGCCTCGTACACGATCCAGAAGGCCGCGAGGAAAATGAGAAACGCCTGTACAAGTCCGGAAAAACTTTCAAATTTCCCATGGCCGAACCGGTGATCCCTGTCTGCGGGTTCAGAAGACCGCTTTACGCCGATGGCGGCCACAACCGCGGCAAAGACATCCACGCCGGAATGCAGCGCCTCGGAAATAACCGATATAGAGCCGATGGTGAATCCAACCACCAGCTTGAGTATCACGAGCAGAAGGTTGGAAGCCACGGAAAGGGAAGCAATGAGGAATTTGTAACGGTCGGTTTGCAAGGGATCCTCCGCAAACAAAAAAGCCCCGCGGAACGTTTCCATGTCCCACGGAGCTGTTCGTCCGTTGCCGCAGTACCGGCCCGGCTACGCTGCGTAAGGCAGCCGCCTGATCATTCAAGAAAATAATATAGCATTATGAATAGCCGAGACGCAATACACATTACCCGGTCGGACCCATCAAAATAAAAGCGTCCCCGCCTTCCGGCAGAAACGCCCTTCTTCTTTCCACGGTCAACTGCCAACCGTCAACTGTCAACTTTGTTTAAAACGATTTTCCCTCAACCAAGTTCCCGTCCTTGTAGGTGGCTTCCCCCTGCTTTTTTCCTTTCTCGGTCCACATGGTCTTCACGCCGTCCAGCTGGCCGTTCTTGTAGTTCGCCTCGGTCTCCTTCTTGCCGTTCTCGTAGTATTCGGTGGACGGGCCGTCGAGAAAATCGTTGGCATAATTCTGCTCAATCTCGATTGTGCCGTTTTCGGCCCATTTCTTTTCCGGGCCGTTCTTGTTGCCCGCGGCATAGGTGGTCATGCGCTTCTTGTTGCCGTTTGCATACCATGCCGTTTCCACGCCGTCCTTCTTGCCCTTCTTGAAGCTCATTTCGGAGGATTTTTTCTCGTCCGAAAAGTAGGCCGTTGCGGTGCCGAGCGGCGTGTCGCAGGCATAGGTCGCCTCGCTCTTGAGTTTCCCATCCTCGTACCACGACATGTCTTTGCCGTCCTTCTTGCCCTCTTTGTATCCGGTCTCCAACAATCGCTTGCCGTTCGGATAATTGCCGACCATGATGCTGTCGGGCTTCCCCTTCTTGTAATGCGTGTCCGACTGGATGCTGCCGTCCTGGAAATAGTACACGGTGCGCACCACGTCCTTTTTCGCCCCCAGCACCATGACATAGTTCTCTTTTTTCTTGGCGCCGTTGGGGTACTTGTCGGTCACCTCGGATCGCATCTCGGGCGCGGAGCATCCGGCCAGTATCAGTGCGCCGCATAAGGCAATCATCATGGTACAACGCATACGCTCTCCTTTTCCTAAGGGTTCAACGCTCTCTTCCTAAGAAAATATATTTACTGCATGATGCTGTCCAAAGGTCATGACGTACTTCCGAATGTCGTCATGGTAAAGTATATTTGCAGTGAAAAATAAGCCACGGATATAATCAATGAAATTCCGCCCCTGTATCGATTTACACGAAGGCACGGTGAAGCAAATCGTGGGCAGCACGCTGTCCGACGCGGAGCCGGACGCGCTGGTCACCAACTTCGCGACCGACCTTCCGGCCTCGCACTTCGCGGCACTGTACAAACGCGACGGCCTTGCGGGCGGGCATGTCATCATGCTCGGACCCGGCAACCGCGACGCGGCGGCGACCGCGCTTGCCGAATTCCCGCAGGGGTTCCATGTCGGCGGCGGCATCACGCCCCGCAACGCACGCGAGTACCTCGATCTCGGCGCATCGCACGTGATCGTCACCTCGTATGTTTTTGCGGAGGGACGCATCCACCTGGAAAACCTCAAGGCCATGACGGCGCTTGTTGGCAGGGAGCGTCTGGTGCTCGATCTCAGCTGCATCCGCAAGAACAATGTCTACTATATAGCAACCGACCGCTGGCAGCGTATCACCTCGGTTGAGGTTTCGAAAGATACGCTGGAAACGCTGGGGGCCTATTGCGACGAATTCCTCGTCCACGCCGCGCATATGGAAGGCAAGCGCTCGGGCATCGACGAAGGACTGGTGAAACTCCTCGGAGAATTCTCGCCGTTGCCCGTCACCTATGCGGGCGGCATACGTTCCACAAATGATCTCGACCACGTGCTTGCCCTCGGCAGCGGCCGGGTCGACGCCACCATTGGAAGCAGCCTTGACATTTTCGGAGGGACCCTCAAGTACGCTGATGTCGTGGCGTGGCACAAGAGACATCAATAATTTCTTTTACTTTACATTTGACATAATTATTTGGGCGTTCCCCCTTTTGCAGTGGCGCATGTAGCACCACTGCAAAAGGGGTCGGTTCTCCTTCCGGTCTCGGCCTCCGGCCTCGGGCCGCCTCGGCCCTATGGCCCACAGGGCCGGGTCCGGGCGGCATCCCGCTTTGGCGGGACCTCCAGTCGCCCCTAACGCGCGGCAGTCGGACAGTGCCGCTTCTGATACCAGCTATTGTCAATCGGTCCTACACTAATATCCCCGTCCATAGATGCCAATAAGGGTCAAACCATTTTCTTGACGCGACAATATTTGTCGCGTCAAAGATTTATTATTTATCGTGAAGATTTGAAAACCAGTTGATAGGTACTCGTAACCAGTAACCGGGGGGTTCAAACATGAAGAAGAAAAATAAGAACAGCCCAAACATGGCAGTTTCCGCAGACAGAAGAAGGATGCGATTATTGGAAACGCAACGCGTTGTTATCCAGGCCGAAAAATTACTCTGCGGCCCTTTGATAACGTATTGGAACTCCAGAAATGGCGAAATTTGCGATGAGGACACTGAAGCATTACGGACCCTCCTTTCAGCAATGCCATTCACAAAACGGCTCTTCCTTTGTCTTACCTCAACTGGTGGTAATGGTCTGGCGTCCCTTCGAATTGCAAATTTGCTTCGAAAGCATTGTGAAAGTCTGGTTGTACTGGTACCAACATGTGCAGCATCGGCGGCAACAATGATCGCTTTGGCGGCGGATGAAATTTGGCTTGCGCCACACGCAAATCTCAGCCCGGTAGACACCAAAATCCATCACGCTCTAGCACCAGTAAACCAGACAAACGACCAGGTTGGCGTTGGACAGGACGAATTGACACGCATTATTGCACTATGGCGAAAAGAATCAAAGGGAAGTCCTTCGAATCCATACGCCGCCCTTTGGCCATATATCCATCCACTCGTTGTCGGTGCGGTGGATCGGGCAAATTCCTTATCCTTGAAACTGTGCGACGCGCTTATGTCATTTCATATTTCCAATGCTGCGCTAAGGACGAAGATCGCAACAATGTTGACAAGGGAATATCCTGCACATGGGTATCCGATCATGCTTTCCGAGGCACGTAGAATCGGCATCCCCGCTAAGGAAATGAAGCCTAATATTGAAAAGGTACTTTCAGACCTACAAAGATATTACGTGGAAGCAGGAAAACAGAACCGCATCGATACTGATCAAGACCATCATCACGATTATGAATTGACCGCAATTGCCGAACGAAAAGGCCGGATGGTTTTCTTTCGTTTGGATAGAGACTGGTACTATCGGGCCGAAGAGCGGCGCTGGTTGCCGATGAATGCCTCGAAGGATGGATGGTATGCAGTAGAGCTGCACAAAGGAATGACCATAGAAAAACGATTGCATATCCAATAATACTGGCAATGGAAAGACGTGAATTATGCTGCTTTGTGAAATCAGGAAAAGGGCTATCTTGGCGCAAAAGAACCTCGAAGAGATTAAACCACACATTAAGTGCTACATGGTGGTTTCAATAAATGGACTGCAGTTCATTCCGAGCGAGCTGACGGCCGGTAGTTTGAAGCTTCTGGATTTGTTGAAGCATCCCAAGATTTTCTTGCCCGGCCAAGACCTAAAAAAACTGATGCAAGTTACGGACAAGATAAAGCATCTTAAAAATGCGAAACCTGATAGGCCGGAAAACGGCAGACTAATTCACGACCTTTTTGCGAATTTTGAAACAGGCATTGAAACCTGTGAATTTTACGAACCACAATGTGAGCTGAGGTTCTATTCGCTGGACATGAAACAAATTCAGAAATTGAAAGAACACCCGATTGTGAGGAGGATTGGAAAGACGGAGATATCGGCGGCGAGTATCAGGGTGGTAGTGGGGTGAAGGAGAACGGGAAAGTAGCATGATAGGTCAGAACTTCACACGCTTTAGGTCAGTATTCTTGATCCTATTGACCAGAATAATTATTTTAGAAACCAGAATGATTCGAGGAGGTCGAATATGGACAGAGTTGAATTTCTAAAAAGGCTCTTTAACGGTTATGTCAATTCGTATGGTTCATTTCGGTGGCACTCTCTCTGTGATGGTACGGACATGACCCAAAAAGAACTATCCTTCTTCTCCAATCTCGGAACAAATCTTGGTTTTATTCCAAAAAGAGAGTATGTGGAAAACGCTCCGGTAGGTCACACATATTATCCGAACAAGAGTAATGGGCGAGACTTGGTTTGGCTTGATCCAGATGACAACAACAGTGTCTTTCTGCACCTTGAGAGGGAAAACGAATCGGAAAATGTTGAAGAAAATTTTACTGGAAATAATAAGCTGATAGATGGAGCCAGATTTAAAGATAGAAGATACCTGGTAGGGGTGTTTGGCTTTCTAAAGAAGGAACATTTGGAAAGCTTAAAACACGAATTGGCAAATTCTCCCGATTTTAAAAACAAGGATATTTTAGTAATCGGATGGTGTGGTGAGGAGAAAGATATTGCCACCGATGTGATCGGACTTGTCTATTCCAAGCTTGCAAAATTTGAACGACACGCGACAGCAGATCGCGACAAAGGTGGGTATTGGTTCTTGTATTTTGACAAGCAAGAGCCTTCAAATCTAAATTGGAGGGAAATCTAAAGTATCTACTCAGGAAATTGAGTATGGTTTGAAACGGACTCTACGAAGCCAGCATGATTTTTTTCTATTTCCCATACTTCCTTCCCAACTCTCTCCCCACATTCCTCAACTCTTCCCTCAATTCCTCCGGCCCCACCGCCTCCGCCTCCGGCCACGCCAGCACCCAATTGACAAGGTCGAACCCAACCGGTACGTTCAATGTCAGAATCAACCTCCCAGATTTATCCTTGGAAAGTTTCTGCGAATGATGGTATTTCCTTTCCGAAAAAATCCGTGCATAGTAATTGTCCGCTGGAAAACGGATGACGATTTTTCGGGCTTTTGGCTCGGGGTCGTCATGAATGCCGAAGCTGCTTACTAGCCTTTTTTCAATACGTTCTATTCGCTTTTTGTCTGGCGCAAACGACTCCTCGGTCAACTCAGCTTTCAGTATTCGGCACAGTTTTACGAAAAAATCCCACTTTGGATCGGCCTCGGACGTGCAGACAAAATAAAGCTCACCTTTGAAAAGGACAAGTTTTGCAGGACAGACGGTTTTTTCCTTTGGTTTATCATATGACGCGCCCGAATAAAGGATTTTGAGCTTTCTGTGCTTCGTAAGCGAGGTAAGCAGGGCGTCGAACATGCCGCCGTCAAGTGTGAGTGTAGACTGCTCCCCGAGAAGAAATGTTGTTTCTTCAAGCTTCTCGTCCAGGTCTTCAAAGAGATCATAGTCGGCCTCTGCTACACGGTCAAGGACGGCTTCGGTAAGCTCGTTTATTGTTTTCGCTGTTGGCGCGAAAAATGGCTGAAGCCTCTTGAGCAAGAAGTAGGCGAGGAGGCCGTTTTTATGTAATGGCAAGCTGAATTTGCTTCTCATGTCTGGTTCAATGGAATACTGTTTCTTTCCATTTACAACTTCGCATTGGACCGGTATTCCATGGATTTCGGTGAGCGCCTTCAGATCGCGTTGGACGTTTCGCAAACTCACGCTCTCGTCCTCGTTGAGGACATCCAGGATTTCTTGCACGGAATATTTCCGTGACTTGTTGCGAACAAGATGGCCAAAGATGGTTACCAATCGTTCGCCACGAGGAGTCTCGGTTTCTTTTCCCATTGGTGTCACCTCCTAGAAGATACAAGCCATTCGCGACAAAAGCTGTCGTTCAATTAAACAATATCATACGCAGTTGCATTCGCAAATAAAAGTGCGTCTCTTCAGGACCCCGGCCGCCCGCCGGCAATGAATTATTTTCCTCACGAACAATCATCGTTTCCCATCGTAATACTCAGATCGGATTTGCATTTAAGAAAGGAGATTTCCCCATGAACTATTTGAAAACCACCCTCCTTCTCGGCATCCTTACGTGCATTCTTGCCGTCATCGGGCAATACATCGGCGGCACCAACGGCGCCGTGGGGTTCTTCGTTTTTGCGGCAATCATGAACCTTGTGGCGTACTGGTTTTCCGACAAGCTTGTGCTGATGACCTACCACGCCAGGCGGGTGAGCGAACAGGACGCGCCCGTGCTGTACCGCGTGGTCAGACGCCTTGCGCAGGAGGGTTCCCTGCCCATGCCCAAGGTTTACATCGTGGACAATCCCACGCCCAACGCGTTCGCCACGGGCCGGAGTCCGCAACACGCGTCGGTTGCCGCCACAACGGGCATCCTCAAGATTCTGAGCGAGGACGAGCTTGAGGGCGTCATGTCGCACGAACTATCGCATGTAAAGAATCGGGATATTCTGATAGCAAGCATCGCGGCAACAATCGCGGGCGCCATCACCATGATCGGCAACGTTCTGCAGTGGGGCGCAATGTTCGGTGCGTCCGCAGGCCGCGACGAAGAGGACCGGGGCGGGATGGTTGGCATGATCGCCATGGCGATCCTTGCGCCGTTTGCGGCCATGATCGTTCAACTTGCCATTTCGCGCTCACGCGAGTACGCGGCCGACGCGGCAGGCGCGCGGCTGTGCCACAAGCCTCTTTCCCTTGCGCACGCGCTCGGGAAACTCGAACAGTCGGTGAAGATGATCCCCATGCAGGGAGGGAATCCTTCCACAGCCCATCTCTTTATTGTCAATCCGTTCAGAGGCGGCTTGATGGGCCTGTTTTCCACCCACCCGCCCATGGAGGAGAGAATAAGGAGGCTGGAGGCAATGGCGGGAGATGCTAATCAAATTAAATAGCAAGTAATTGGGGGGAGAGGTTTCTCCCCCGGCCTCAGCCTGCTTCGCAGTCCTCGGCACTCCCCTCTCTGCTGGGTAGCCCCCCAAGGAAGTTGATCTGCGAGAAAGAAACTTACGCTGCGGGGGCACCAAGAAAAAGAGTTGAATGGTTGAAGAGTTGAAGAGTTTAATATTCAAAGCGGATGCCCTTACCAATTCGTTGCGGATGCCAATTGGCGGGAGAAGAATCGTTTGACTGATAGGAATTCCGTTGCCGCGCGTTAGGTGGACTGGAGTGGTCCCGCCATAGCGGGATTGCCGGTCGACCCGGCCGATAGGCATAGGGCGATCCGGCAACGAGGCCGAATGGCCGAGCCCGAAGGGAGACCGACCCCTTGTAGGGACACGGCATGCCGTGTTCCCTACAAGGGGGAACGCCCAACTCATGCATTAATAATGACTTGTTTTAGCTCTATCCCCGCCTGTCCCGCTACTTCAATTACATGGTTGTCGCGGTAAAATTCGAGGTAGAAAATCCTCTTTATCCCGCTGTTGGCGATGAGCTTGAAGCAATGCCAGCAGGGAGACGCCGTTATGTAGATGTCCGCTCCGTCAAGTGCCGCGCCGTTCTTGGCTGCCTGGATGATGGCATTTGCCTCGGCGTGCACCGTGGCGATGCAGTGGCCGTTTTCCATAGTGTGGCCCACGTCGTCGCAGTGCGGCATGCCGCGCACGCTGCCGTTGTACCCCGTGGAAAGGATGGTCTTGTCGCGCACGATTACCGCACCCACGTTCTTGCGGTCACAGGTCGAACGCGTTGCCACCTGCTGCGCGATCTTCATGAAGTACTCGTCCCACGGGGCGCGCGTGCGCCTGTGGACGGGTGTTTTCCTGGCCGTCATCGGCATCTCCCGCGTTATTGCGTTCCGTCAACCGTGTCGATCTGCCGGACCCGGGTCTCGTGCCGGCCGCCGTCAAACGGCGTGTCGAGCCACACGGAAAGTATCTTCGCGGCAACTTCCGGCGGCGTGATCCGCTCGCCCAACGCGAGAACGTTGCTGTCGTTGTGCCGGCGGGACAGCTTTGCCATTTCCGGGGTCACGCACAGCGCTGCGCGCACGTTCTTGAACCGGTTTGCCACGATTGACGCCCCGATCCCCGAGCCGCAGAGCACGATGCCGCGGCGGAAAGCGCCGCTGGAAACTTTTGAGGCTGCCCTTGCAATGAATATCGGGTAATCGCTGCGCTCCTCGCTGAACACCCCGACGTCTTCGACCGGAATCGACCGGTCACCCAGCTCACGCTTGACAAACTCCTTAAGCTTGAACCCCGCATGGTCCGAGGCCACGATGATCGCATTGCCTTGATTTTGCACCGCATGCCCCTTTCAAATTCTTTGAATGCGGCCTCTGCAGAACGTATGTTTTAGCATCCTGGTGTACGGAGTAAAATAAGTTTACCCCTCTGTAACATTGAATCATTTTTTGATGTCAAATAGGTTGAAAGAATGAATGAACTCGACGATCTCACGGTACAGCGCGCAAAAAAAGGAGATCGGGCATCATTTAGGGCGCTGTACGACTATTACGCGCCGTTTTCGTGGAAAATAGCCTACCGGACGCTTCACGGCGATTCCGGGGCGGCGCAGGAGGCGGTTCAGGAGACGTTCATAAGGGTCTATAACTCTCTTCGCAAGTTCGGCGGAGGTTCGGCGTTATCGACATGGATTTACAGGATAACATTCAACGCATGCATGACCCTGCTTTCAAAGCAGAGCCGCTTAAACGAAATGCAGGAACTTGACGAAGACACGGGACCCACGGTATCATCTGCGGAAGGCATAGACGTGAAAGAGGACATGCAGAAAATACTCAAGACCATCTCGGCCGAAGAGCGCTTCCTTCTCACCGGCCGCGAAATGCTCGGGTTCTCGTTTGAAGAACTTGCCGATATCACGGGCAAGAGCGCGGGAAGCCTCCGCACGCAGCTCTTTCGGCTCAAAGAGGAAATACGAAAGAAGTTCGGGGAAAATTAGGGGGTTATTATGGAACAGAATTCGGAGAAACAGATGCCGCGGGCGGCGTTCGACCAGCTCGCAAGCATTCCGCCGCTGCCGGAGAACCTGTACGGCGCCGTTATCCGGCGCATCAACAGGAGAAGGGCCGTGGAACGTACCGTTTTCGGTCTTGCCGCGTCGCTGCTTATCGCAGTGTCGGCGTTCACCGCACTGCGCTTGTCACCGTCGCGCGCGTCGTATTCGGCCGAAATCGCCGAAGACCTGAACGGTGTCAACACCTATATCAACAGCGACGTGTACCGCGAAAACTCGAATTCGTACGGCTATTACGAAGAGGTCCTGTACCAGGAATAGTACCGTGGAGGGTAGCATGCGTTTCGCAATGACACTCAGTGGACTGGCTCTGTGCCTGATGATGGCTGTGCCGCCTGCTCAGGGCGCGCAGGATTCCGCCTCGTTCTCGAAAGATTCCACGCGCCACAGAATCTGGGCGCAGCTCGGTCTTTCCGAAAGCCAGAAGGCCAAGCTCAAGGACATGAGGAAACAGTCGATGGAGTTTCGCAAGCAGAACTTCGAAAAAATGAAGGCGCTTCTTGACAAAAGCAAAGAGGAGCTGCTCAAACCCTCTCCCTCCAAGAGCGTTCTGCACGGCTATGCAAAGGAACTGGGCGAGTTCCACAGGGTGATGGCGGAACAGATGGCCGATCACATGATTGCGCTCAAATCCGTTCTCACCAAGGAACAGTTCGAAAAGCTGTTGAGCAACGAGCTTCGGCCGCCCATGCAGGGCGGCCCCCGCGGCGAGGGTCCGCACCACGGTCCTCCCGGCGGGCATGGCGGGCCGCCCGACTTGGACGACTAGTGACCGCAAACCGTTTGACAGAAGCCGGAGCAGTGCTCCGGCTTTTTTGTCTCACACCCGATTTTCCTTATCAGCCGGATACGGGGATTCGGCGCGCGGGTGCGCCCTGCGGTACACCTTGAGCAGGTGTTCCTTTGACATGTGCGTGTAGATCTGCGTGGTGGCCAGCGACGAGTGGCCGAGCAGCTCCTTAACCGCGCGGATGTCGGCGCCCCGGTCGAGCAGGTGCGTGGCGAACGAATGCCTGAGCACGTGCGGGCTGCGTTTCCTCTGACTGGTGACCGTGGAAAGTTCCTGCGAGACGATGCGTTCTATCTGCCTGCGGGAAAGACGGAGTCCTCCCCTGCCGGCAAAAAGGGGCGCGTTTCCGGGAGCGCCCAGCCGGGTCTTCAAGTATTCCCGTATTGCATTCACGGCCGACTCGGTGACCGGCACCACCCGCTCTTTTCTCCCTTTGCCAAGCACGCGGACCGTAGCGCGCCTGTAGTCGATGGTGTCCGAATTCAGACCGTGCAGTTCTGCAAGG
>DATFYJ010000559.1:0-2483 GCA_035315105.1 Chitinivibrionales bacterium | reverse complement strand
CGCGACTCCTTGTACCAGTCGCGGTACAGGCCGGTAACAAAGAACAGCACCGCCCAGCAGCCCGCGACCGTAATTGACAATAGGATATACGACGAAAACTCGATGTCGGCGTTGAAGCTTTCGGGGAAGAAATTGCTCTTGTACCGGATCCAGAATGCCGTTGCAAACGCAACGTTGAAGGCGACGATGTCGATGAGGAAGGTGAAGGCTTTTTCGATGAAGCGTGCGAACATAATAATATAATGAAACCTTAAAGATATTGGGCGTTCCCCTTTGTAGAGCCGCACGGCTGTGCGGCTCTACAAAGGGTCGGTTCTCCTTCCGGTCCACCCCTTCGGGTGCTTCCAAGGGTCGTCGGCCTTCGGCCTCGGGCCGCCTCGGCCCTATGCCGCTCACGCGGCGGGTCCGGGCGCATCCCGCCATAGCGGGACCATTTTTCCAGTCCTGCCTAACGCGCGGTAGCAGTACTCTTATCAGTCAATTGACACATCTCGCGCCAACCGCATCCGCGCAACAAATAAATTAAAATGTCCCTTTAATGAACGTCTCAAACAGCGTCACCCCGGTACACATCTTTTTCCCAACAGCGGCTTTTTCGCAATACGCAAGACTTCCGTCCTTGTCAACGCCTTTCCCGCACACGGCAAACGGCACGGGTGCTGCGTGATGGGTCTTGAGCGACAGGGGCGTGGCGTGGTCCGGAAGCACCATGATGCGAAGATCGGGGATTGTTTCGCGGAACTTGAGCACCTCGCCCACGACGTTTTTGTCGAACTCTTCGATTGCCTGCAGTTTTTTTGCGCGGTCGCCCTCGTGCGAGGTCTCGTCGGGCGCCTCCACGTGCACGAACACGAAGTCCTCTTTCGCAAGCGCCTCGCGCGCGGCAGCGACCTTGCCGGCATAGTTCGTGCCAAGGTAGCCGGTCGCCCCGTCAACGATGCGCACGTTGAGGCCCGCGAGCACGCCGATGCCACGAACGAGGTCCACCGCCGAAACCACGGACCCGGAAATGGCGAAACGTTCCTTCATGGTGGGCAGCACCACCGCCTTTCCCTGGCCCCACAGCCAGATGTCGGTGGCGGGCTTTTTCCCCTGCGCCTCGCGCCGCTTATTGACAGACGAGGAGGCGAGCACGGGCCGGGCATCCTCCATCAGGCGCCGAACGATGTCCTGGCCGCACCCTGAGGGAAGATGCTCTCCGTAGACCTTTCCGGAAATGTCGTGCGGCGGGGTGCAGTCAAGCTTTCCGTCCGGGAAATCCGAAATCACGGTGAGGTGGCGGTAGCTCACGCCGGGATAAAACGCCACGGCCGGAGTGCCGAGTTCCTTTTGTAAATCGGCGACTATTTCTTTTGCATCCTGCGTCTCTATGTGGCCCGAGGAATAGTCTTCCATGAGACCGCATTTGAGGGTGACCAGGTTGCACCGGAACGCCACGTCGGTCTTTTTCAGCGCGATTCCCATGCTCGCCGCCTCAATGGGCGCGCGGCCCGAATAGTATTTCGCCGGGTCGTATCCCATAAGCGACATGTTGGCCACGTCGCTGCCCGGCGGGATGCCGTCGGGCACGGTCTTGACAAGCCCCACGCGGCCCGCTTTCGCCACCGCATCCATGTTCGGGGTTTTGGCGTATTCGAGCGGTGTGCGGTTGTCAAGCTCGGGAATGGGGAAGTCGGCCATTCCGTCGCCTACCAATATTATGTATTTCATGAATATTCCTATGAGTAAAGTAAGATGGGCGTTCCCCATTGTAGAGCCGCACTTCCGTGCGGTTCTACAATGGGTCGGTTCTCCTTCCGGTCTCGGCCTTCAGCCTCGGGCCGCCTCAGCCCTATGCCGCTTCGCGGCGGGTCCGGGCGGCACCGCGCTCTAGCGCGGCCTCCAGTCGCCCCTAACGCGCGCGAACAGAACTCTTATCAGTAAACAATTTTTTCTCGCGCCAATCGGCATCCGCAACAAAGCAGACCACGGATATCCTTTTTGAATTGTAAACTTTTCAACTCTTCAACTATTCAACTTTTCAACTCTATTTTTTCGCCCACGAATCTATATATTTCATTATCTCATTCTCATCCGCCGGCAGCTTCACGGGCCTGTTGCTCATGCCGCCGGTTGAAATACGCTTGGTGCCGGACAATGTTGTGTTTCGATGCGCGTCAAGATACAGTTCGTCCCTGTGGAATTCCACGGTATAGTCCGGGTCCTTGAGAAGGTGGCCGGTGAGGATGCACACCACGCTGTCGGATTTCCCGATAATTCCCTTTCCGACAAGCTTTCTGCAGCCCGCCACCGTGGTGGCCGACGCAGGTTCGGAGCCCACGCCGTCCCTGCCGATAAAGGACTTGGCCGCCGCGATTTCCGCTTCGTCAACCTGCTCCACCGTGCCCTTGGTGGAATCAACGGCGAACAGCGCCTTGTCGAAGCTCACCGGGTTGCCGATCTTGATGGCGGTCGCCCGTGTGTCGGCGTGAACGGGATGCAGC
>DATFYJ010000558.1:0-2627 GCA_035315105.1 Chitinivibrionales bacterium | reverse complement strand
GCTCTTGAAGCGCATGCAGCGCCAGCATCTCGTGAGCGCCCAGGCATTGCGCTCTGTATTCGGTGTCGACGCATCGACCGCCTACGGGCAGCGCAGGCTCTCTCAGCTGGCCATGGCGGGCAGGATCGATGCGAGCTCAATCATGTCGCTCTTCCAGAAGGAGGGCGGGCCTGGCGGTCGCTATTGGGGTAAGGCGGAAGAGCGCACTCACACGCTCGCGAAAAAAACGCAGCTGCTCGGCCAATCCTTTTTCCTGCTCCGCGCGAAGATCGGCGAGACGCTCGACAAGTCGGTCAACCTGCAGAAGTGGATCGGCAAGATCACGGACTTTATTGACAAACTGCGCAACATGCTGGACAAGACAAATCCGGGAATGAAGACGTTTTTGTTGACGGTCGGCGGCCTGGCATTCGCGGCCGGGCCGGCGCTGGTCGGTGTCGGAAAACTTCTCCACATGATGCTCGGCATGGGTACGGCCCTGGCAATGTTGAAAATGGCGGGGTTTGCCGGCGGCGCCGGCGGAATCGTTGGGATGTTCAAAGCGATCGCATCCGGGTTCGGCGCCATTGCGCTCAAGGCCGGGCCTACGCTTTTGCTGCTCGCGGCGATCGCCATGCTTGCCCAGGACATTTTCGTTTACATGAAGTACGGGAACAAAGCGAACACGGTCACCGGCGCCCTTGCTGCTTTCCTCAATAATTCCAACAACCCGATCGTGCAGGGCATTAATAACATGCTCAATACGATCGTGCAGTTCTTCTACGATCGGTGGACCGAGGTGAAAGCCTGGTGGGACCAGCTTTGGGGAAATCCCTGGCAGGCGTTCGAGGATCTGGTCCCTGACTGGCTCAAAGACTTTGTTTTCCAGAATGCAAAAGGCGAGACGTTCGGCAAGGGATCTTACGCGGCTGCCGGCGTGTACTCGCCTAACAGCCCGGCCGGTGCGCTCGGCGCCGGCCACCAGGTCTTTTTTCAGCCAGGAAGCATCATACTGCATCCGCCCGCAGGATCCACGGCGACGCAGATACAGGCAATTGACGAGCACATCGAGAAGCATGTCATTCCGAAAATATCGAAGCACTTGGCAAATCAGTTTAACAATCTGCAGACGGACGAATAATGATAGACCTACTTTTAGGGAGAAAGAAGGATCCGCCATCGCTCAAAAAGACGGGCGCGTCCGCTATTCTCCTGCAGCTCGACGCCGGGATCTCTGAGCGGCATAGTTATAAAAATCGGGTGACAAAATACCCGGTCGAGAAAGGGCTTGATGTGACCGATCACATCCGCCAGGAGCCCGAGTCGTTCGTCCTGGAAGGCATTGTAAGCAATTCTCCGATCGCGCAGATCCCGTTTCTTAGCGACTACAAGGCGATTGTCAACCAGGGCAAAGATCGCGTGATGTCGGCATACGAGGCGCTTTTGCTTATCATGGGCAGAAAAATGGTGAAGGTGCCCACAATGACGGCGGCAGATGTGAACATGACAATCCCGAGCAAGCCGCTCCTGGTGGATATTTCAGCGAATCTGCGCGTTTTCAACGACATGGTTTTCGAGGAATTAGAATTTGATTTTGACGCGAAAACAGGCGACTCGTTGCCGTTCAAAGCGACAGCCTGCCGCATTGTCAAGGTAAGCACTTCGAAGACAACAATCAACTTTGTGAGCACTAGCGCCGGCGGCGCGGCCGGGACGGACGACCAGGTCGACCAGGACGACAAGGGCACTCAGGAAACGAAACCGAAAAAAATTTCCAGCTGGATGTATGGCGCCGGCGAAATGGTAGGGATTCTCAAATGACTCTCGACATGAACAGCGCGGTCATTGTGCCGCTCTTTTCAAACGCGCATTTTACGCAGATCGTCGTGTTGGACGATACGCAGTACCAGCTTGCGTTTCATTGGAACGGGCGCGGCGGGTTCTGGTCCATGGACATTTCGGACGGCTTAGGCAATCTGCTTATCGCGGGGATCCGCCTCGTGATCTGGTATCCGCTCACGCTGCAGTACAACATTGCCGGGCTGCCTGGTGGCTCATTTATGCTGATTGACAATTCGATCGAGACGTGGACGAAAGAGGCCGGGCGTAACGACTTCACGGACGCGCGGCAGCTGGAGCTCGTCTATATGAGCAAGGCGGCATGAACAAATATTATTTCAACCGGATTTACTCGCTCACGATCGGTTACCCGAATCAGCCGAACGAGGCGCGTGTTTTCTCCGGGCTGCGCCTTTCCTTTGACATCACCAAATCGGAAATGCCGGGCAGTAATTCCTGCACGATGAAAATAAACAATCTCAGCGACGACTCGCGCGCATTCATTAAAGAAGGCACCGCGGCAAAAGACTACCACGATGGCATGACCATTATTCTCAAGGCCGCACACGAGGAAATGGGCGACGTTGACAATCTGCCTATTATCTTCACTGGCAATATAATGACCTTAACGCACGACACGACAGCGCCGGAAATCGAGACGACGCTCACCTGTTGGGACGCAGCGGTCAATCTTAAAACGTCACATTTCAGCGGCACCTATGCAAAGGGCGCAACGATTTCGCAGATCATGAGCGACATCGTGGCGTCTTTGTCTTTGAACCTGCAGACGCCGATCGCGAAAGTTTTGA
>DATFYJ010000557.1:0-7989 GCA_035315105.1 Chitinivibrionales bacterium | reverse complement strand
TCCCCGAGGGACGCCGCGTGCAGCCATACCGATTGCGCGGCCGCGCCGCTCCCTCGCGGCAGGGGGACGCCCCTGCGCTCGCCAAGGTTCCATTGTCTTGATAAATGCGATGAACGGAGGGCGAGCGCGGCCAGCATGCCGCCGGCTTCCATGGCGGTGCTGTAGGCGAGAATGAGCAGACGGAGCGGAAGATGGGTCATCATTCGGAATCAACTCGCTGTTGTTGCGCCTGCGCCGGCCGGGTGCGGAACATGGAGTGTTTCACGAGCGGCGCCTTCCGGTGCTCAAGGGAGGGTAATCGGGTACGATCGCACGAAAACGGCGCTTCGATAAGCGCCGCGCTTTGATAATATAGTAGTTGAATGCGAGGCCGTGCCACGGCAAAAAGGATAGGCAATCAGAAATCGTCTGCATGGCCGTATTCTTCCATATATTACCGAGCTGTAACATTGGGTTTGACATTTTTTTACAGCCAAACCTATATTATCACAACTATTTACAGGGCATTTGGGCGGACGAGCGGGCTATTCTTGCCTCTCACGACGAAACGGTTCCGACCAACGCAGACGGCGTGCGGAAAAAAAATCCTGTTTTCACGCATGCCTCCATCGGTTTTTCATCATGACTCCACGGCAAAGCGAATGAACAAGAAGCGTTTCGGGGCGTCGATCCTTTTCCTTCTGAGTCTCGGCCTCTCGTGCTCGGTGTTTTCACCGGATACGAACCTCGGACGGGACATCGTGACGGGCGTCGATTCTTCCGTCACCGACCTCAAGTACGGATTTGTCAAGCTGGACAGCGTGTTCCTCACCGCAACGGGGGCCAAAAGCATCGTGGTTCCGGGGGGCGACACCAGCGTGTACGTGCTGCAGTCGGGCGTCCATCCCAGTCAGCTCGTGGCGGGAAGAATAGGGGACGACAGCGCGGTTTCGTATGCGGAACTCCACGTTACGAATACTATCCTCGCCACTCTCCGCACCGGCTGCAGCCAGAGCAGGGTGGACAGCGTGTATCTGTTGCTGCATTACAATCCGAACGTCAACGACACCACCCTGAGGGACTATCCCGATTCGCTGGTGCATATCAGCGTGTTCTCGTGCCAGCGCAAGTTCTATCCGAGAGCGCAGAACGATCTGGCAACGCCCGACATCGCGTTTTCTGACACGCTCACCTTCTCGCGCAAGAAGCCGGACACCACCTTCTACATTCCCCTCGGCCCGGATATCGTTTCTCTCCTCAAGGACGCGGCGAATGACACGGCCACCTATGTGCCCCATCTTGCGGAATCGGACACCACCGTGGGATGGTTAACGAGCGATTCGACAAGGCCGGTAAGGCCCGATACCGCCTACATAATGGATTCGGTCATTCAGGTCCTTTCCGACACCTTCACTCATGCGACCATCACCGGCCTCCATGCTGCGATGCAGGGCGACACCGCGATCATAGCCTACACTGCCGGCTCGACGCCCGTGTCCGACACGCTGCCCTTTGTGCGGAGCGTAATAAGCCTGATCAGCTCCAGCCAGGATTCGTTTTCGATTGTCAACGACTTTGTCTGGCGGGAAAGGACAATCCGCCAGCGGCTCGTGTACGATTCCGCCCAGAAGTACATCGCCGCGGTCCACCTCTACGCCGCCGCCGGCAGCGGCCTCGTCCGTTTCGTGGGACCGCCCGCGTTCAGCATCAGATACCTCGATGCGAACTGCGACACCGCTATGTCCACGAAGGGGACCTTGACAAGCGCAAATCTCGCATACTATTTCGACATGACGTCGACCGAAGAACATGCCGTTCCGTCCGATTCCCTGGTCTTGTCCTGGCAGGCCGACCGTTTCGTGGAAATCCCCATCGATCTCGCACCGCTGTGGAGCTTCGCGGCGGGCGGCGGCAACGGAAGGAACTACACCGTTGTGCAGAACGCAACATGCTTTCTCTCGGCGGCGCTTCCCGTGATTGAAAGGGCGGGCGCCGACAGCACCAATAGGAAAATCGTCTACGGCCTGCTCGACCACCGCATCACCGACTCGCGGGCGCATTGGAGCTATTCGCGCGATTCTCTTACCGCCATTCTGGCGTCCGGACGCCTGCCCAACGACAGCATCGTTCTGGATACCGCGCTGTCCAAGGTTTCCTCGACGATTTCCCTGCCGGTCACCATTTTTGCCCAGAGCCTGTACCAAGAGACTCCGAGGCCGGCAACGGCATATCTCTATGTGTTTGCAAGGGCCACAAACGATTTCGCGCGGGCGGTGATCCGGAAATCCGCCACGGTCAAGTTCTCGGCGCTGTTCTCCAATCCGCAGAAGTAGCGTGACGCAATGAAAAGAAAGATCATTCTTGTTGTGGTTTGTGCGGGCTTCGCGGCCGCATGCTGGGGCCAGTCCCTGCTCGGGCTCACCTATCCGTTCGGTATGCCGATGCAGGAGAATTCCGGGATGTCGCTCACCATGGGCGGCGCGGGTTGCGCGGTCGCCGCCGAGCACAACGTTATGCTTCTCAACCCGGCAAACCTCGGCACCATCGACAGGACGGTCCTGTCGGCCCTGTTTTCGTTCGATTTCACGCGCATCAGTGAATCCTCATCGCATGCCAATTTTTATTCCGCTGACCCGGTCCAGATTTCCATCGGCGTGCCGTTCGGGGTCGTGGGAACGTTCGGCCTCTCGTTCGACCAGCGCAGCAACAACGCCGCGTACTACAAGGACTCGGCGTCGCTTGTGTACGACGGCGACGCTTCGTGGTGGGTATCGCAGGGGCTGTCGGCGCGCGGAGGGATTGTCACATGGGAGGCCGGGTGGGGCAGGACAATCGGGAAGTTCGCCCAGGTCGGAATCTCCTACGAGCGGTTCTACCTGTTTGACGAACAGACAAAACTGTCCCAGATGTTGCTTCCGCTCGTGTCATCGTCGATTTCCCGGGACAGCACGACGGTTGTGTGCAGGGGCAACGGAGTCCGGGCGGGCGTTGATGTTCCCGCGGGCCCCGTGCGGATCGGCATAACGGGCGAATACTACTTCACGAGTCCGGCATCGACGTCAAACGCAGTGTATGCAAACGGGCTTGACTCGGCGGTGGCGAATTCCTACTCCTCGTTTTCGTTTTACCTGCGGCTGCCGCCGTCGCTTACCGTGGGGCTCAGCTACGACATTTCACCTGAGTGGCTCGTGGCGGGCGATGCGTCGTTTGTGTTCTGGCAGGATGCCCTGATCCAGGGACCTCTTTCCAAACCGGATTTCACCACCGCGGCCGGATTCTGCCTCGGCGCCCAATACATTCCGGCGCCCAACCTTCTCACGCCGAAGTACGGGGAGACGATCCGTTACCGCGCAGGCGTGCGCTTTGCCCAGCTGCCCTCAAAGCAATCGTACGAATATGCGTTGACTCTCGGAACCGGCCTTCCCATGGGTAAAGGGACGGGAATCCTCGACATCGCGCTCGAGGCCGGGCGGCGCGAAAGCGGACAGTTTGCCGGTTACAGCGAAGACTTCCTGAACCTTGTGTTCGGGTTCAACGGCGGACACAAGTGGGTGCAATCCGCACGAAGCACCTATTGACGCACCTCTTTTCAAGCGAGGTGATTGTGGCGGCACAAAAGAAAAACACGAACAGGAAGGTTGCGGGAAGAGAACGCGCCGGCACGGCGCAGCCTGCAAAGAGGACCGTTCGCGCGCCCCATCGTGCGAAAAAGACGGCCGCCCGGGTTACGCCGCGTGCCGCGGCCCGTGTACGGCCGGCGCGAAGGACGGCTGCGGCAGCCGCCTTTGCAAAAAGGCATGCACGGCATCCGCTGCGGCGGATTTCGCGGTCGGCTCGCGCCGGGCAGGGCGCGGGGAATTTTTCCGGCCTGCAGTTCCGAAAAGGGAAAGGGCCGGCGGCCTTTCCGGCGGGCGCAACGTCATCCAAGGGCCCAAAGTATTTTTTCTCCACCCATATCCCCGATAAATACAACGAAACCTATCTGCGCGCTCTCCCCAGGGACCCGCTGTGGCTCTTTGCCTACTGGGAACTGTCGGGCGAAACCGTGGAGCTCTTGCGGCGGCACGTGGGCGGCGACGCCTTCGCCCGTTCCAAATGGGTGCTGCGCGTGCTCGACGTCACCGACGTTGTCTACAACGGTTCCAACGCATGGCGGCAGACTGACGTCGAGCTTGCGCCGCACGCTTCCTCGTGGTACGTCAAGGTGTGGGAGCCGGGCCGGTCCTACCTTCTGCAGGTGGGAATTGTAACGCCCGACGGCAGATTTTTCTCGGCCGTCAATTCGAACGCGGCGCAGATGCCCAGAAACGCGGTGTCGGCGGTGCTTGACGAAGAATGGACTACCGCCTCCACCGACGAGCTCATCCGGCTTTCCGGGAGCCAGTCGGGGAGGCTGCTCGGCGCGAGCGAGAATTCCTCCGGGTCTTCCGCGAGCGGTTCCGGGTCCGGCTCGGGCTCCATGTCGTGAAACGCCCCAGGGCGGCTCCACCGGAGAAGGCGATGGAAACCACTTCCCGAAAAAACGACCCTTGCGGGCACGTATGCCTCGTGCTCCACGCCCACCTTCCGTATGTGCGCCATCAGGAATGCGAGTACTTCCTCGAGGAAAACTGGCTGTTTGAGGCCATCACCGAAACGTACATCCCGCTGCTTGCCGTCCTGGAGAATTGCGCGGCCGACCGCGTGCCCTTCAGGATAACCATGTCGATGACGCCCCCGCTGGCCGCCATGCTGACGGACGCACTGCTGCAGGAGCGGTACGTGCGCCATATCGACCGCCTTATCGAGCTTGCAAAAAAGGAATGCGTCCGCACGAAGAGCGACCCGTTGTTCAACCGGACCGCGCGCATGTACCTCGACAAGTTCACCATGTGCAGGAACGTGTTCGTGGATATTAACAAGTGCGACATCGTGAGCAATTTCCGGAAGCTCCAGGACCAAGGCGTCCTCGAAATAATCACCTGCGGCGCGACGCACGGGTTTCTGCCCACCATGCAGTTCAACCCCAATGCGGTGAAGGCGCAGGTGGAAGTGGCGGTGCAGTCGTACTACGAGACGTTCGGCAGGAACCCGGTGGGCATGTGGCTGCCCGAATGCGGCTATTACAACGGCCTCGAAAAATTCCTCGAGGCCGCCGGCATCCTGTATTTCTTTACCGATGCGCATGGCATCCTGTTTGCCGAGCCGAGGCCCAAATACGGCGTGTTCGCGCCGGTGTACTGCGCGGGGACCCACGTCGCCGCGTTCGGCCGCGACATCGAGTCGTCGAAATCGGTGTGGAGCTCGAAGGAAGGGTATCCCGGCGATCCCGACTACCGTGAATTCTACCGCGACATAGGGTTTGACCTCGACATCGATTATGTCCGGCCCTACATCGATCCCATCGGCATCCGCATCAACACGGGCATCAAATACTACCGGATCACGGGAAAGACGGAACGCAAGGAGCCTTACAACCACGAGGCCGCGCTCGCAAAAGCCGCGCTCCACGCGGGCAATTTCATGTTCAACCGCGAAAAACAGATCGAATACCTCGCGTCGATCATGGACCGGAAGCCCCTCATCGTCGCGCCGTACGACGCGGAGCTGTTCGGCCACTGGTGGTACGAAGGGCCCGACTGGCTCAACTTTCTTATCCGAAAAATCGCGTTCGAGCAGAACACGCTGTCGCTGTGCACTGCATCGGACTACCTTGCCGCCAACCCGCGCAACCAGAGCTGCAGCCCGTCGTTTTCGAGCTGGGGCTTTAAGGGCTATTCGGAGGTGTGGCTCGAGGGAACCAACGATTGGCTGTACCGCCACCTTCACAAAATGGAAGAACGCATGGTGGACTCCGCGCGCCGGTTTCCCGACGCCGCGGGCGCGTCGCGCCGCGTCCTCAACCAGATGGCCCGCGAGCTTCTGCTCGCGCAATCGAGCGACTGGGCCTTTATCATGAAGACCGGCACCATGGTGCAGTACGCGGTGCGGCGGTCAAAGGAGCACATCGCGAACTTCAACCGGCTGTTCGACGAACTCAACGGCGGAAGCATCGACGAGAATTTTCTGTCGCTTCTCGAATCGCACAATAATATTTTTCCAAATATCAATTACCGGGTGTATGCGTAGAAACATCTGCGGGCATTTGTCAAGGTGCTGACAATTCAACCAAAGGGGAGGAACATGAAAAGGTCCGCGATACTCGTGGCCGTGGTTCTTGCGGTGTGTGGTGCAGCGGTGGGACAGCAGAAGGAGACGTTCGACATTTACGGTGTCCTGGGATATGGATTCGGGATAGGGGGAAGAGACATCGGCGCTTCAGAGACGTATACAGCACCTCCGGGCGGTTATCTCACGAGCAAGACCGACAATTACCTCAACTATGGAGCGGGGCTTAAAATTGAGGGTGGGGCAAGTTACAAGCTCTTGCAGCATCTTTATGGTCAGGCCGCGCTGTGCTACTCCAATGGATTATTCGGTATTAAGAAAGAGGATATAAATGTCGATGATGAAGTAGATCATACCACCGATCAGTATTCTTTTTCCACATTAGGGATAAAGGTTCTTCTCAAGCCAACATTTCAGATATTTGATTTGTTTAATGCCTACACAAGCTTTGGTATTGGACTATTTTTTGCGTTTTCGTCCATCGACCACACTGATGTAACGAACGGGTGGTCTGCACATGCAGACGATAATAACTGGCCGGCTTTAGCCTTTACCGGCGCACTCGGACTGGAATACCCGCTCAATCGAAACATTATTTTGTTTGGCGAGGTGTATTGTGAAGAGATGGGTTTCATGTTACATCAAAGAACCGTCTCCAAAGCTCCCATTACTAATACGCCTCCTTCTCCTTGGGTGAATGGCACAAAGACATTTGAAACAAATTCAAAAGACGCTACTATTGAAACTCCCGATAACATTCCGGGCTCCAACGCGGCAATTCGGGTGGGCGTCAGGATTCCGCTATTGTAGAATTTCTTCATCATTCACAAAAGACATAAGCGCTTCGCCGTTTTCACAGCGGGGCGCTTTTGTTTTCGCCTCGGCCTTCGCATTTTCGGGGTCGGGAGCTTCACTCCCGAACCCAGACCTACTTTCTTTCAGCAGCGAAAGAAAGTAGGCAAAGAACGCCGCGCCTGCAGCGCCGCCTTCTCCCTCGGCCTACGGGCCGCTCGTGAACTCGCCCGACAGGACAAGGGCTTTGCTTTGCATAAAGGTGCCGGGCTCGAACAGCACGAGCGGCCAACCCTTTGGCCGAGGGGGCGTCGCTGATGGCGGAAGGAAAAACAGACAAGTCATTCGAATCTTCGCAAGCCGCTATTGACAATTAGGTAATGTTCCTCCGTTCTTCAACTGTCGCTCGCGGGTGCCCCCACAGCAGAGTATGGTCTTGCAACTATCATTTCAAGGGGGTCACCCAGGAGGGGGTAGCGGAGGACCGGTCGCACATTATCACGAATCTGATTTGTGAAATAGTGCGACCGGGCCGCAGCGAGGGGGAAACCTCCCCCGCAATACTATTTTGATCTTCTCTCACTCATCTCCACCGCCACACTCTTCGCATATCGCAGCGCCTGCGGTTTGTCAACCCTTACCGTCGCGCTTGTCACGCGCTGGTCTTCCATCACGATCTCCAGCACCTTTGCGGCAAGCTTCTCCAGGAGCCGATAGCGTGAGCCTTCCACCTCTGCAATGATCTTCCGTTTGAGCGCCTTGTAGTTGACGGTGTCGGCAATCGAGTCCGACTCGACCGCTTTCGATGCGTCGAACTCGAACGAGAGGTTGATTACCACGTCCTGCTTCACGTCGCGTTCCCATTCGTTGTCGCCGATGACGGTGCGGAGAAGCAGGTCGACAATCGACAGCTTTGCAGCGGGCATGGAATTCCTCCTTCAAAAAATGACGGCAGCCCGTGAAGCAGGCGGGCATGGAATTATTTTCAGACGTTCATGGAATAGTAAAAGGTCCCGTTATGAAAGATACTACAAAGCCCCATCGGCCGGAACTCCTCGCGCCTGCCGGCAC
>DATFYJ010000556.1:0-6338 GCA_035315105.1 Chitinivibrionales bacterium | reverse complement strand
AGCAGCTCCGCAAGAAGGGGCTTGTCACCCGAGACTCCCGCGTTGTCGAACGGAAAAAGTACGGTCAGGCAGGAGCCCGCAGGCGGTTCCAGTTTTCGAAACGTTGATTTCTTTTTCCTTCACATATTCATTTCACACACGGGGCAAGCAAAAGACGGGTGCCCTCCCCTTCCGGGGAGGGTAATCTTTTGCGTTTGGAGCACCGTGGCGGGTAAACCCAATTTCAAAAGGAGTTCTTCATGTCCTCTCTCACTTTGCAGGACCTGCTTGAAGCAGGGACCCACTTCGGCCATCAGACCAAACGCTGGAACCCGAAAATGCAGCGTTTTATTCTGTGCCCGAGAAACGGCATTTACATCATCGACCTCAACAAGACGCTCAAAGGCCTCGACAAGTACCTTGACCGCGTGCGCGAAGAGGTGAAGCGCGGCGGCCGCGTTCTCTTCGTGGGAACCAAGAAGCAGATCAAAGATTGCATCCGTGAGGAAGCCACGCGCTGCAACATGCCCTATGTAACTGAACGCTGGCTGGGCGGCATGCTCACCAACTTTCAGACCATACGCCAGAGCATTGCAAAGCTTGATAAAATAGAATCCATGGAAAAGGACGGCACCATGGAGGCGCTTCCCAAAAAAGAAGTGCAGGCGCTGGCCAAGAAGAAGGAAAAACTCCTCGTGCTCCTCAGCGGCGTCCGCACGCTCACGAAACTGCCGCGCGTTGCTTTTGTCGTCGACACCATCAAGGAGCAGATCGCCATTGCCGAGGCGCGTCGCCTCAAGATTCCCATCGGCGCCATCGTCGACACCAACTGCGACCCCGACGAAATCGACTATCCGATCCCGGGCAACGACGACGCCATAAAGTCGGTGCAGCTTATCACAAGAACCGTTGCCGACACCGTCATCGAAGCGGGCGGTCCCGTGGCTGCGGCAGAGGAATCGGAGAAACCGGAGAAGCCGGAACTGGCCGCGCCAGAGGCCGTGGAGGAGATTGCCGAACTGCTTGAAGGCGCCGATGTCGTGGAACCCGTCAAGGGAAGCGAAGGCGGGCCGGCCAAAGCGCACCGCATCGTTCGCAAGAGAATAACCAAGTTCGTTGAGGAGGAATAGGAGAATTCCATGGAAATATCTGCAACCGTTGTAAAGGAACTTCGCGATAAGACCGGTCTGGGCATGATGCTCTGTAAAAAGGCGCTCATGGAATCAAAGGGCGACATGACCCTTGCCATGGAATCGCTGCGCAAGCAAGGGCAGGTCACGGCGGCAAAACGCGCCAGCAAGGCCGCAAAACAGGGAAAAATAGCGATCGTTTCCGACGCAACCGACGGCATCGTGTACGAAGTGAACTCCGAGACCGATTTTGTCGCAAAGAATGACGATTTTCTAGCCTTCATCGCAAACCTGGGCAAAGCCCTGCTCGCACATAAGCCTGCGGACATTGCCGCCGCGCGCGCATTGTCGTCCGATTTGTTCGGCGGCATAACCGTAGAGGCACGGGTGCTCGAACTTGTGGGCAAGATCGGCGAAAACATCTCGTTCCGCCGTTATCGCAAGGAAACTGTCGCCGGCGCCCACGAAAGGATTTTCTCGTATGTCCACGGCGAGGGCAGGATCGGCGTTCTGGTGAAATTGTCCTGCGCAAGCGCCGATGCGGCGAATTCGGCGCCGGTCGCGGATCTCGGCAAGGAGATGGCGATGCAGGTGGCCGCGGCAAACCCGCTCGCCGTCGACCGCGATGCAATCAATAAAAACCTCGCGTCGCTTGTCGAGAAGGAAAAGGAGATTTATTTTACTCAGGCGCAGACCTCGGGCAAGCCCGAAAAGGTCTGGCCCAAGATCGTCGAGGGAAAACTCGAGAAATTCTACAAAGACTCCGCGCTTATCGATCAGGCATATATCCGCGACCCGGATCGCACGGTGTCGGACAGGATAAAGGAAGCGGAGAAGGCGGCGAATTCCGCGATTCGGGTTGTTTCGTTCGTCCGTTTCGAATTGGGAGCCGAGGATTAGGCGACAGTCCGTGGTGAGACGATCATGCTGAAACCCGTGTACAAGAGGATCCTTCTCAAGCTGTCCGGCGAAGTTCTCGCGGGCGGCAAGGGCTTCGGCATGGACAACGAAATCACCGACCGCATTGCTGCCGAGATCAAGGAAGTCTGCGACGCCGGCGTCCAGGTCGGCGTCGTGATCGGCGGCGGAAACATTTTCCGCGGCGCCGCCGCAAAGGACCTCGACCGGGCCGCGGCCGACACCATCGGCATGATGGCCACCGTCATCAACTCCCTGTTTCTCAAGGAGCACCTTGACAAAAAGGGATGCCCTGCCTGTGTGATGAGCTCCGTTCCCATGCCGAAAGCCGCCGACTACTTTGTCGCCGAATCGGCCATACGGCGCCTCGAATCGGGAACCGTCGTGATCGTCGCCGGCGGCACCGGAAACCCCTTCTTTACAACAGATACTGCCGCCGCGCTGCGGTGCGCCGAGATCAAGGCCGAGATTCTCCTGAAGGCGACCAAGGTCGACGGCGTGTTCGACAGCGACACGGCAACAAACCCCGCGGCAAAGAAATTCGCATCCATCACCCACGCCGAGGCGCTCGCAAAAAACCTCAGGATGATGGACGCCACCGCGCTGTCGCTGTGCATGGAGAACAATATCCCCATCATGGTTTTCAAGCTGCTCGAACGCGGCAACCTCCGCAAATGCGTCGAAGGCTTGCCGATCGGTACCATTGTCAAAAAGGGAGAATGACCATGGGTCTTGCAAGTACCGCGTTTACGGAATCGGACCAGCGGATGAAGAAGTCCATCGACACCCTCAAAAAAGATTTTTCGCGCGTCCGCACTGGACGCGCAAGCGCATCGCTGCTCGACGGCATCACCGTCGATTACTACGGTTCGCCCATGCCCGTGAGCCAGACCGCGGCGATCTCGATCCCCGATGCGCGCATGATTATGATCCAGCCCTGGGAAAAAAGCATGCTCGGCCCCATTGAAAAAGCGATCCAGGCCTCGGACCTCGGCCTCAACCCACTCAACGACGGCAACGTGATCCGGCTTCCCATTCCGCCGCTCTCCGAGGAGCGAAGGGCCGAACTTTTCAAACATTGCAAGAAGATAAGCGAAGACTGCAAGGTCGCGGTGCGCAACATCCGCCGCGATTCCAACGAGAAGCTCAAGAAGGCAGAAAAAGACAAGCAGGCAACCCAGGACGAGAGCAAGAAGGGCCAGGACGAAGTTCAGAAACTGACCGACCGATATATCAAGTCGATTGATGACCTGCTTGTCGTGAAGGAAAAGGAAATAATGGAGCTGTAGATTCTCGTTGGGTGATTTGCGGACATAAGAGAACTCGCATCAGCGGGTCCTTTTTTCTTTGCTTGAACCAAACGCTCGCCCTGTCATCCCTTCCATTTGACAATCCCAACAAACTCGTCGTGAATCCTCCCGTTCGACACAACAACGCTCTCTGATGTAAACCCCAATTCCTTCCCTTCCCGGTCCGAACCCTTTCCCCCTGCTTCCCGCACCAGAAGCATTCCGGCGGCAAAATCCCACGGCGACAACCGGTACTCGAAGTAGCCGTCGAACCTGCCGCAGGCAACCCAGCACAGGTCAAGGGCCGCGCTGCCAAGGCGGCGGATGCCGCGGATGTCCGCCGAAAACAGGGAATGGATTGTGTCAAGCGTCTTTTCCATCATTGCGCCGCGGTCGTAATAAAAGCCCGTAGTGATGATTGACGCCGACACGCGCTCTGTCCCGGATACCGAAATCCTCGCTCCATTGAGAAATGCGCCGCCGCCCCGGGTTCCGGTGAAAAGCTCATTGCGCATGGGGTCAAGCACCACGCCCGCAATCACCTCCCCGCGCTCGGCGTAGGCGATTGACACGCAGAAATGCGGGATGCCGTGCGCATAGTTGTTGGTGCCGTCAAGCGGATCGACAATCCAGAGCCCGTCGGCGAGCACATCGGTGTCTTTATGACGCTCTTCCGCCAGTATCATATGTGAAGGATATCTGCTTCGGATCATGGATGCGATTTCGCTTTCACATTTCAGGTCCGTTTCGGTGACCAGGTCGTTCCTGGATTTCTCGGTTGCGGTGACGGTCCGGAAATCGTGGACCATTATTGTTCCGGCGGTTTTCGCGGCGTCAACGGCGCATTGAAGGATTTCCTGCATCATATGCCTGTGTTCCTGAAAACGATCTTCCGTGAAAAGGACGGTAGCCGGCATCGGGGCCCGGGACAGGATTTACCGCCGCAAAATTGTACCCAAACTTGCGTTCCCTGTCTTATATTAAGAAAAAGGGCTGATCCGGCCGCTGCATAGATTTTGATGGAATCCAAGCCCCGCTTCGCCAGCGGCCAGCCAAACCCGATCGCCAAGAATAGGATTCCTTTCCCAATGAAAATAGTAATTCCTGTCGCGGGAATGGGCACCAGGCTGCAGCCGCACACCTTTTCCACGCCGAAATCTCTCATGCACGTGGCCGGGAAACCCATTCTGGGCCACATCTTGGACTGCGTCAAGAGCATCGAAATCGAGGAGGCCATTTTCGTCACCGGCCCCATGGGAGACAAGATCCGTGCGTATGTCAAATCGAATTACACGTTTCCCACCCGGTTCGTTGATCAGAAGGAGCCGCTGGGGCTCGGCCACGCAATCAGCTGCGCCGCTCCGTACTTTGCGCATTCGCCAATCCTTATCATCCTTGGCGACACCATCCTCGATTTCGACCTCAAGAAATTCGTGAGCCTGCAAACCTCGGTCCTGGGCGTGAAGCACCTGGAATCCGACGCCCGGCAGTTCGGCATCGTCTTTACGGGTAAGAACGGCAGGGTTCTTAGGATCGTGGAAAAACCCGACGTCGAATCGGGACTGGCGGTGGTGGGACTGTACCTGATCCGCGACGGTGCCCTGCTTGCGAAAACGCTTTCGTCGATGATCGCCGGCGGGAAGAAGACCGCCCGCGAGTACCAGCTAACCGATGCGCTCCAGCAGATGATTGACAAAGGCCACGCCTTCACAACGGCGCCCATCGACGGATGGTTCGACTGCGGCGGGATGAAGGCCCTGCTTGCGACCAACCGGTACATGCTCCCCCGCAATTCCAATGCATACACTCCCCGGCGCATGCTCAAGGACAATATCGTGATACAGCCGGTAAACATCCACGAATCATGCGAGATATTCCAGTCCATAATCGGACCGAACGTGACCATCGCCGAAGGCGCGAAAATCACCAAGTGCCAGATCGCCGACAGCATCGTCGAAAACAACGCGTCGGTGAGCGATTGCGTTCTGGAAAACTCCATCATCGGCCCGAACGCGGTGCTCAAGGGAAAAAAGGTCACCCTCAATCTCGGCGATTCTTCCGTTGTTGATTTCGGCTAGATTTCAAGTTGTTTCATTGTATTTGAAAGGGGAAGTTTCCCCCTCGCTCCGGCCTCCTCGGCCTTCGGGCTGCGGTGTCCTCCGCTACCCCCTCCTGGGTGCACCCCAAGTGAAGGTAGTTGCAAGAATCAAGCACCTGTGTGGGGGCACCCGAGGTGAGCGGTGGTAAGAGAATGTTGACAGTTGGCGGTTTGCATTTGACAGCGAGATGAAAGAAGTATCGGAGGATCTGTTGGGTATCCCGATTGGCGCGTTGAATACTGGTTGACAGAATAGATTTCATCTACCGCGCGTTAGGGGCGACCGGAGGTCCCGCCAAAGCGGGATGCCGCCCTGACCACGGCCCGCAGGGCCCTCGTGGCAGGCTGCCCGAGGCCGGAGGACGAGACCGGAGATTCAACCCGCCCAACAGGAAGGGCGGGTTATTAACCGACCCGAGCCTGAGCGTTCGCGAAGGCAAGGGGAACGCCCAATTTTTGGTTCCTGATTTCCATATGCCCCCGCCATAAATATGGCCCATTGCCGCGCATGCCGAAGGACAAGTATATTTACCAAGGTGTGGAGAAATCCCGATAGGCGCATAATTCTTGCTTCGCAATCCCCTCGCCGGCGCGAGATTCTCTCGGCCCTGGGGTTCGAGTTTGAAGTCATGCTTCCGTCGGTGGAAAACGAGGCAACGTTCTTTTCCGGACGTACGCTTGACAAAGGGCTTGCGGCCCTTTCCGTTGCCAAGGCGCAATCGGTGTCGCTGTCACGGCCCGACGCACTGGTGCTCGGCGCGGACACCGTCGTCTCAATTGACGGGGCGATACTCGGGAAGCCAAAGACCCGAGGCGACGCCGCGGCCATGCTCGGGCGGCTTTCCGGCCGCAGGCACGCCGTGCTGACCTCGGTGGCGCTCGTGTGCGGCGAATGCGGTTTTGCGGCCGGCGCGGTCGAAACCA
>DATFYJ010000555.1:0-4124 GCA_035315105.1 Chitinivibrionales bacterium | reverse complement strand
CGACCGTCAAGAACAACCTGAAGGGCGAGAAGCGCTTCTTCAAGGTGGTATCGTGGTACGACAACGAGTGGGGCTATTCGAACCGGGTTATCGACCTCATCAGGTTCATGGCCAAGAAGTAAACAGAGTACTGCCGGTTCGAACAATAACGGGAACGGAAAAACTCCGTTCCCGCATGCTTTCAGGAGGAACCTATGGCGATTTCGAAAAAGACGCTGAGAGACATTGACGTAACAGGAAAGCGCGTGCTCATGCGCGTGGATTTCAACGTTCCGATGAAGGAGGGCGTGGTGCAGGACGATACGCGCATCAAGGCGGCGCTGCCTTCCATCAACTACGTGCTCGAAAAAGGGTGCAAGAGCCTCGTGCTGATGTCCCACCTCGGCGATCCGAAAAAAGACATGCAGAAAGCAAAGGACAAGGCTGAAAAAGACGGCAAGCCGTTCGACGAGAAGAAATACATAGAGGGAAAGCACAAGATGGCGCCGGTGGCCGCGCACCTGGCAAAGCTGCTGGGCAAAGAGGTGAAGCTCGCGCCCGCGTGCATGGGTCCGGAGACCGAGGCCATGGTGAAAAACCTTCCGCAGGGCGGGATTCTGATGCTGGAGAACACCCGTTTTCACAAAGAGGAAACGTCCAAGGACCCGGCGGAGCGCGCGAAAATGGCAAAGGCGCTTGCGCAGTACGGCGACGTGTATGTTAACGACGCGTTCGGCACGGCGCATCGTCCGCATGCGTCAACCGAGACCGTGGCGCATTACCTCCCGGCGGTCGCAGGATTCCTTATGGAAAAAGAGCTTGAATATCTTCAGGAGAAGATCGTCAAGAACCCGGCCAAGCCTTTTGTCGCGGTGATCGGCGGGGCAAAGGTATCGAGTAAGATCGCGGTGCTCGAGAGTCTGCTCTCCAAAGTGAACACCATCATTATCGGCGGCGGCATGGCGTACACGTTCCTGAAGTCGAAGGGCCTTTCCATCGGTAAGTCGCTTGTCGAGGACGACATGGTGGAAACGGCGAAAGGCGTTCTTGCCAAGGCCGCGGAAAAGAAGGTCGCGCTTCTGCTGCCGGTCGATCATGTCGTGACCCAGCAATTCGCCGCCGATGCTCCTTCAAAGGTGTCCTCAGGAGATGCAATCGATGAGGGCTGGATGGGCATGGACATCGGACCCAAGACCATTGAGAAGTTCAAGACCGCACTTACGGGTGCAAAGACCGTTTTCTGGAACGGCCCCATGGGCGTGTTCGAATTCCCGAAATTCGGCGAAGGCACCAAAGCCATGGCCACGGCTCTTGCCGGGCTTTCCGGCGCCACAACCGTTATCGGCGGCGGCGACTCGGTCTCTGCGGTCAACAAGCTGGGCCTTTCGGCCAAGATGTCCCATATTTCAACGGGCGGCGGTGCGTCCCTTGAGCTTGTCGAGGGCAAGGAGCTGCCCGGCGTGAAAGCTTTGATGGACAGATAGTCATAACGTATTTTACAGCCCTAAGGAGAGAAAACAATCATGGCCCGAAAGAAGTTTATTGCAGGCAACTGGAAGATGAATACCACGATCGACGAGGCCGTCATCCTCGCAAAAGCCGTGGTGGAGAAAATGGGAAAAGTCACCGACGTGGACATCGCTGTGTGTCCGCCCTATATCAGCCTCAAGGCTGTGGCGAGAGCGCTCAAAGACTCGTCGGTAAAGCTTGGCGCGCAGGACGTCCACTGGGAGGCCAAGGGCGCGTATACGGGCAAGGTGAGCTGCGCGATGCTCAAGAGCGTCGGCGTGGAATATGTGATAATCGGCCATTCTGAACAGCGACAGTATTTCCACGAGACAAACGAGACCGTCAACAAAAAAGTGAAGGCCGCGCTTGCCGCGGGCCTGCTGCCCATTGTCTGCGTGGGAGAGACGCTTGACGAACGCAAAACAGGAAAGCTGTTTTCTATTGTGGAAGCACAGACGAAAGGCGCTTTTGCGGGTGTTTCCAAGGCGGATGCCCTTAAATGCACCATCGCCTACGAGCCGGTGTGGGCCATAGGCACGGGCGAAGTGGCGACGCCCGAACAGGCCAACGAGATGCACGTGTTCATCCGCAAACAGGTTTTGTCGATGTACGACACCGATACGGCCAATGCAATGCGTATTCAGTACGGCGGCAGCATGAAGCCCGACAATGCAAAGGCGCTTCTGGCGCTTTCGGACGTGGACGGCGGGCTCATCGGCGGTGCGGCCCTGAAGGCCGACGATTTCTTCGGGATTGTCAAACCTCAATAAGGGTAGTAAGGCCGGGTTGTTATGCTGTTTGGAATCGGACTTGTCATTTTCGTGATCATCTGCGTTTTTCTTTGCCTGCTCATCCTTATCCAGTCGGACAAGGGAGGCGGCATATCGGGCGCACTCGGCGGCGGATTTTCCAGCGCGACCAATCTGCTCGGTTCGCAGGACACGGCAAACATCCTGACGCGCGCGACCGCGATTTCGGCGGGCATATACCTGGGGCTGTGCCTTCTCCTGTCGATTTTCCTGTCCCATCCTTCGGGTGCGCAGGTAAAATCCGCACTCAAGGAGCGGGCCGAAAAGCAGGGCAATTATTCACCTGCATCCGCGCTGCAGGGGCAGCAGGGGCTTCCCCTAGGCAATCCGGGCGGCGGCGGAGCAGCTCTCCCGTCGGCCGGACTTCCAGCACCGCAAGGCGCGATGCCGCAGACGACGCCGGCGCAGGGCGGACAGGCCCAGCAGGCGCCGCTTGTGGTTCCCAAGGTGCCCGCGCCGTCCAAGGGGACCAAGTAAGTAGCATTTGTTAAGTGCGGTCGTGGTGGAATTGGTAGACACGCATGTTTGAGGGGCATGTGGGAGTAATCCTGTGTCGGTTCAAATCCGACCGACCGCACCATCGTTAAGAGATCCTCTTTGTCAACGGCTCCGCGATTGCGGGGCCTTTTTTTCGCCTCACCTCGTCCTTCGGGCGCCCCTCTCCACCAGTGAAGGGGGGCGGGGCACCCCTGCCCCGGCACGTTGCAGCTGAAGAAATGAACCGAGGACGGTACACCGTGCAGGAGAATTATATTTTAGAAAGGACCGCTCCTTCCCGAGGTGACATATGCCCTTAGACAAAACGCAAATTCTTTCATTCCTGAGGAATAACACTCGCCTCTTTTCCGAACGGTACAACGTAAGGCGCATCGGTCTTTTCGGCTCCTATGCTCGCGCGCGGCAAAGGCCGGAGAGTGACATTGATATTCTTGTCGAAGGAGAAAACATCGGCGAATCGGAATTGCGGGAGCTCCTTGAGAAGAAGTTCGAAAAGAAGGTGGACATAGTCAAAGAAAACTCTCTTTACAATTTCATGAAATACATTATTCATAAAGAGACGGAATATGCTTGAAGCCAAGGATGCGGGTTACCTGCTTGCCATGCTCAAAATGTGTGACGATATCGAATCATACAGGTCGGAATTCGTGACGATTGATGCTGCTCTGAAAAAAAGGATCTGGATAAATGCCGTTTTGATGAATCTGTCGCAGATTGGAGAATACGCGGGAAGGATAAGCGAGTCAACCACGGGGAAATACAGCTCGGTTGACTGGAAAAGGATCAAAGGTCTAAGAAACATCATTGTTCATGATTATTTCGGCGTTGATCTTGAGAGAGTCCGGTCAATTGTTGAGGAATATGTGCCATCCTTGACAAAGGAATTAACCGGGATTATTTGTAAGAGCGTCGCCGCCGGAGAAATGGACAGCGGATTAGTCGAAGCGGCGAACTCGGACATGAAAGTTATTAAGATCGTTGCACCCTCCAAGAAGTCATAGTTCTTACGACCGCTGGTCTTAAGACACCACAAATCTCATTTCACACCGTCGTTTGCCACCCTATGGACAAGCCCAATCTCAAAGACCTCCCCCTGTCCTCCCTTGCCGAAGCAATGGCCTCTTTGGGCCAGCCCGCATTCCGTGCCAAACAGGTGACGAAATGGCTGTACCAGAAGCGCGTGGACGGTTTCGACGCCATGGCCAACGTATCAAAGGAAGCGCGGAGGCTGATCACCGAGAAATTTACCGTTGAGAAATTGCCGATGGCGGCAGTAATCGCGTCGGAGGAGGGCGATGCAATCAAGTTCGGGTTCGGCGTTGCGGATTC
>DATFYJ010000554.1:0-2308 GCA_035315105.1 Chitinivibrionales bacterium | reverse complement strand
GGGGAAGACTCGAGTACCGGTGGGACTTCGGCGGAAGCGGCGTTTGGGGCGGGGATTTTTCCACGTCCCCGGCAGCGGAGCATGCCTTCTCGTCAAGCGGCAGGGTGAGGGTGACGCTGCAGGTGCGCGACGCCGCCGGTCACACGGCCTTGTTGACAAAGGATATCATCGTACGTCCGGTCTGCCCGCCGGGAATGGTCTCGGCGGTGCTCGACAAGGGCACCGCTTTCTGCATCGACACCTACGAATGGCCCAACATTGCAGGCGAGAAGCCGCTTGCGTCAATGTCGTGGGTGCAGGCAAAAATTTCGTGTCTCGACGCAGGCAAACGGCTCTGCACCCGCGAAGAATGGGTCGCCGCATGCCGCACGGCAAAGCGTACCACGTATCCGTACGGACAGAAATACGAGCCGGGAAAATGTCCCGCCGAGGGGAAGGCGGAATACAAAGCCGGATCATTTCCGCGTTGCGGCGAGCCCGGCGGCGCCCGGGACATGGTGGGCAACGTGTGGGAATGGGTGGAAGACAAGAAGGGGGACTATCCGCTCATGCTCGGCGGGTCCTTCAGGTTCGGTGAAGTCGCCGACTGCTATCTCACCTCCGAGGGCGGAGTCGGCTTGAAATCAAGCGAGGTCGGTTTCCGATGCTGCAAGTGATACGACGCATTGGATTCTGCGCGCTGTTCGCGGCCGCGGCCGCGCACGCCGGCGACGTCGACTGGATGTTCGACAACGCGCTCGGGAAGGACTACGTGACCGTCCCCCAGACGTCGGTGGTGCTGCCGCAGGACTACACCAGGGCGATGGAACTTTACAAGATCGGAAAGTACCAGATCGCCGTAAGGGTTCTCGAAAACCTTCGCGACCTCTCTCTTCCGGACGGCCGGATCGATTTCGTCTCCTTCGCCCTCGGCGAGAGCTACCGCCAGCTCAAACTGCGCGACCTTGCCGTTGAATCCTACCGGTACGTTACGAGAAAGTTCCCGGGGAGCGACAAGGTCGCACCGAGTTATTTCAGGCTTCTGCAATATGCCTACAATGAGAAGGACACGCTCCTTACCGACACCATATGCGCCTATTTCCAGCAGCGGTACCGCATGTCGCCGCTGTTCTTTCCGGTGCTTTACATTACGGCAAAATCGCGGTACGACCAGCAACGATACGACGAGGCCCTGCACCTCGCGGCGCAGATCCCCCCGAAATCGTCGCAGTACCCTGCTGCGCAGTTTCTCACCGCGCTGTGCCATGTCCAGAGGAAGGAATGGGAAAAGGCCCTGTTCGTCCTCGACTTCGTGAGAAAAAGCGCCTCTTCCTCCGATATCGCCAATGAGGCGGACATCCTCATGGCCGACATCTATTTCAACAAGGGACAGTATCAGACCGCCCTGGAGTATTACGCGAAGGTGCCGCGTAAGGCAAAACGGTACTTCTACTCTCTTGTCAAGGTGTCGCGAACGTACCTCGAAATGGGGAAATACGACAGGGCGCGGGACATCGCCAAGGCCTTTATCCAGAAGAACAAGACCAACGACTACTTTTTCGAGATGGTTTCCATTCTCGAACAGGCATACTCAAAGCTCAATGACAAGGCAAACGCCGAGCGGATGCAGGGGCTCATCTACGATCAGCTCAAGACCGCGCGCCTCTCGTTCGGGATCTATGATGAATTAAACCGCGTTTCCGACATGATCCGCGTGTGGCAGATTATGGAATTCAAGGCCATCCAGCAGAAGAACGACCAACTGCTTGCCTCGTGCCGCAGCAACATCGACAAACTCAATGTGCTGGGCCAGAAGGACAAGGACCTGCTGTTCGACATCGGCGTTATCACATCGAAAAAAGGAGGGGAAGGCATCCCGGGCCTTGCCGAACGCAGGTATCTCGACATTCTCAAGGAAAAAGCGGCGCTCATTCACGACACGCTTATTCTCGCGAACAAGATCGTCGACAGCCTCAAGCTCAGGCTCGAAGCAAAAACCGCGGATTCCGTCGCGGTGGCGAAACTCCTGAACGGAACGGCGCCGGCGCTGGACAGCGTCAAACAGCGGTACGGCGCCGTCACTCACGAGGCGCAGCTTGTCGTGCGGGAATGTCTCGGCGAAATCCAGGGCCGGCGTCAGGCCGACGAAAACCTGCAGGCGAAATTCGTGGACTGGGCCTTTCTCAAGTACCAGGACAAGAAGGTCGAGCTGGCGAAAATGACCAAGGAGGTATCGGAGCGCGCGCAGGCAAAGGCGAAGAAGGACACCTTGTCCCAGAAGAGCAAGGAAGTGGTGAAGCTGTTCTCGTCCATGGATGTCGAAAAGCTG
>DATFYJ010000553.1:0-2826 GCA_035315105.1 Chitinivibrionales bacterium | reverse complement strand
CGTATGGATGCGGAAGCAGGGGATGGAGAGCTTTTTGCCGTTATGCTTGACAACAAGTTTTTTGATTTTCATAGGATGATTTCTTGGTGATGAATTGCCAAACAACTTTATGGCGAACCTATACTCGTTATTACCTTTCGACCTCACCCCCGGCCAAAAAAGAGTTACAAAGTAACAACGTGACAAAGAGACAAAGTAAATATCCTACCCGGCTTCTTTTCAACTATTGCTCGTGGGTGCCGCCGCAACAATGTGTGGTCTCGCCGCTGCTTTGTCGAGGCGGCTACCCAGGAGGGGGTAGCGGAGGACCGGCCGCGGACATCTGGAATACTGGTTTGTAAAATACGCGGCCGGGCTGCAGCGAGGGGGATTCTTCCCCCCTTCGAAATACTTTATAATCTTGATATATTAAATCCCCCGTCCACATTCACCACCTGCCCCGTGGAATACCCTATGTCGCCGCGCGCCATCATTGCGGCGCATTTCGCAATGTCTTCGGGCATGCCCCAGCGCTTCTGCAACAGGACCCCTTCGGCAATGAGCTTGTCGTACTTCTCCTTGACAACCGAGGTCATGTCGGTCATGATGATGCCGGGCCGTATCTCGTACACGGGAATGTCCTCCTGGGCAAGGCGCACGGCCCACAGCTTCGTGGCCATGCTCACGCCCGCCTTGGAGACGCAGTACTCGCCCCTGCTGATGGACGCGGTCTCCGCCGACGTCGACGATATGTTGATGATGCAGCCGCTCCACGATTTGTCCGCTTTTTTCTGCTCGATCATCCAGCGGGCCGCAAGCTGCGTGAGGAAATACGGGCCCTGCAGGTTGATCCGCATGACGCGTTCCCAGCTCTCTTCCGTTGCGTCAAGCACGTCGGCGCGCACCTTGGGGGCCACGCCCGCGTTGTTGACCAGCACGTTGAGCCCGCCCATAGTCTTTCTTATGGCGTCAAGCGTGTTGCTCCTGTCGAGGGCGCTGCTCACGTCGCCCATCCAGTACAGGACCTTTGCGCCCGCGGCCTTGAGCGCAGCCATGTTCTTTGCAACATCGTCCTGCGGCAGCACGTCGAACACCGCGACATCGTATCCTTCCTTGGCGAACTGCTGTGCGATGGCAAAGCCTATGCCCCGCCCCGCGCCGGTGATGAGGACTGTTTTTTTCTTCATGACAGACTCCTTATCCCTTTAAGAACGCATCCACGCTTTCCGCGGCCCTCATGCCTTCAATAACGCCCCGCACCGCGGTTTCGCCGCCGTTCACACAGTCGCCCGCGGCGAACACGCCCTTTACGTTTGTGGCAAACGTGACCGGGTCGGCCGCGATGAGTTTGTCCTTGGTGATTGCCACATGGCCCAGCGATCCCGCAACGTCGCTCGAAAGCCTCTGGCCCGTCGCTTCAATCACAAATCCCGCTTCGAGAACGCTCTCGCTGCCGGGCACCGGCTCGGGCCTTCGCCTGCCGGAGGCATCGGGTTCGCCGAGCGTTGTACGAATCACTTTGAGGCCCTTCATTTTCCCGTTGTCAACGACATAACCCGTCGGCTGGGTGAGGATCATGAGGTGCACGCCCGCCTCGATCAGGCCGTCGCGCTCGCCTTTCCATGCAGGCATCTGGGCGAGCGACCTGCGGTACACGAGGTACACGTCCCGCACGCCGAGTTTTTTCGCGGTCATCGCCGCGTCGATGGCCGTGTTTCCGCCGCCGATCACCGCCACGTTGTTCGGAAGTTCCGGCGGCTTGCCCTTTTTCGCCTGCGACAGGAACGACAGCGCGTCGATCACGCCGTCGCGCCTGTCGCCGCCGGCATCGAGCCCCATCGCAAGGACAAGGGCATCGTGCCTGCCGCGCAGTTCATCGAGCTTCTCCTGTGCGCCCAGGGAATGGTTGACAAGTACCATGCAGCGGTTTTTGTCAATAGCGGGCCTGAGGATGGCATTCACCTCGTCCGCGGCCTCGTCGTACCGGTACAGCGGGATGATGTTCGACGGTGTTCCGCCGAGCGCACCGTTTTTTTCGTAGATGGTCACCGAATGCCCCATCTCGATGAGACGTATGGCGCAGGAGATCCCTGCCGGTCCGCCGCCCACGATGCCCACCGACCTGCCGGAACCTTTTTCCGGAACGTCAACGCCGGTGATCCCCAGCAGTCTCGCCGTCCTTGCGACCACAAGCTGTATGTCGGCGACCGATACCGGGTTGAGGCAGAAAATCTTCTCGAGGCATCCTCCCTCGCATTGCTCCTTTGCAGGGCATACCGACGCGCACATTTCGGGAAGCACGTTCGACCGGTGCAGAATGCGGTAGGCTTCCCTGATGTCATTGCGCGAGAACGCCTGGATGAACCCCGGGACGTCCACGTGAGCGGGGCATGCCTCGGCGCAGGTCGGCTGCGTGCAGTTGCGGCAACGGGACGCCTCGGCAAGGAGGCGGTCGGGCGAAAACCGGCGCGCCTGGCGATATTCCGGTCCGTAAACCTCCTTGTCGCGCACCACGCAGCCGGTGCGGCCGCCGTCGCGCATGATCTGGGTGCAGGCCGAACAGGTGACGCAGCACTTGGCCGGGTCCATCGCGCCTCTGGTGAGAATGTCGTTCACCGAATCCGGATACGCGAACATTCCCCTGCCCTGTCCGACAAGCGTCGCGCTGCCGTCGCGCACAAGGGCTGCGGCAACAGGCGGCATGAATTCCCTGAGCCAGCCCAGACCCGAGCCCACCACCGGAAGGGAGGGATATTTCTTCTGAATGGCACTGTACACCTCGACGAATCGCACCAGCCCGAAAAGCGGATGCTCGTTCGGCACCTCTATGCCCTTGATGGGGAAATA
>DATFYJ010000552.1:0-2646 GCA_035315105.1 Chitinivibrionales bacterium | reverse complement strand
TGCTGTCAACTGTCAACCGCCAACTGTCAACTTGTCCTAAAGGAGTTTGTATGAAATTTTCCGCGATCGCCGCAATGCTTCTGCTCGCCGTAACGCTCGTTCCCGCCGGCAGCCAGAAGCGCGAGACCAAGGTCGATTCCATGTCCTACGAAACCACCACCGAATGGAAGATATTCCAGACCGGCGGCGCGGTGCGCGGGTTTGCCATAAGCAACAATGTGGTCTGGGCAATCAGCGAGGGCGGCATAACGTCTCTTAACATCGGGAGCGGGAAGAAGAGCGACATGCAGACGTACAAGGACCTTGGCGGCATCCCCGCCGCCGACGCCACCTGCATCGCGGTGGACAATGCCGGGGTCGCGTGGGTGGGCACCAAGGCAGGGCTCGCCATGAAAACCAAGGACTCCTTCAAGGTGTTTACAAAGGAGAGCGGGCTCTGCGACAACACGGTCAACAAGATCCTTTCCGCCCGCGGAAAGTTGTGGGTCGCCACCGACAACGGGGTCTCGCTCTATTCGGGCGGCGCCTGGACCTCGTACAACGTGACGAGCGGCCTCGCCGGCGAAAAGGTCCGTGACATCGTTGTCGGCGAAGGCGGCTCGGTCTGGTTCGGCACCAACAAGGGCGTTTCCTGCTTTGACGGCTCAAAATGGACCACGTACAACATGAAAAACGGGCTGAGTTGGAACGACACGCACGCGCTCGCCTACGACGGCCGGCAGAACACCGTCTGGGCCGCCGTGGGCGAACACGACATGAACGCATTCGACGGAAAATCATGGAAGGTGTTCATGGACGTTGCCGACGGCGTTGTCGCGATCATGGCCGACTCACAGAGCAGGATATGGATCGCCACGGCATCGGGCCTCATGAAATTCAACGGCGAGGAATGGCTCTCCGACCCGCAGAAGGTCGGCATCACCGCCACACAGGTGACCCAGATGCACAAGGACGAGAAGAACAACCTGTGGTTCGGCATGGAGCGCGGCGTGCTCAAGTTCGACAACCCGTATCCCTACTAGGCCTTAATGGCACACAGCCGGTAAAAGAGCTATTTTTGTTACGCGGAGGCGGCGTTTCTATGGAGAAGATCAGGATAGCAATCGTTGGCGTGGGCAACTGCGCCAGCTCTCTTCTTCAGGGAATCCATTATTACGCAGGCGCGGACAACAAGGAAGCCGCCGGCCTCATGCACTGGCGCATCGGCGGGTACGCGCCGTCGGACATTAAAGTCGTGGCCGCGTTCGACATTGACAAGAGGAAGGTGGGCAGGGACGTCAACGCCGCCATTTTCCAGAGACCCAACTGCACCGCCGTGTTCTGTCCCGACATGCCCAAAAGCGGCGTCACGGTGTCCATGGGAAAAATCCTCGACGGACTCTCCGACCACATGAAGCAATACGACGCCGACTACACGTTCGTTGCCAGCAACCGCAGGGAGCCCGCCGCAAAGGACGTGGTCGCGATCCTCAAGGACACGCGCGCCGAGATGCTCCTCAACTACCTGCCCGTGGGCTCGGAGCAGGCCACGCGCTTCTACGCCGAATGCGCGCTCGGGGCCGGAATCGCTTTTGTAAACAACATGCCGGCGTTCATCGCAAGCGACCCCGCCTGGGCGCGAAGGTTCGCCGCAAAGAACATCCCGCTCATCGGCGACGACATCAAGGCGCAGCTCGGGGCCACCATCACGCACCGCACGCTCGTCGACCTGTTCCGCAAGCGCGGGGTGAAGCTCGAGCGCACCTACCAGCTCAACACCGGCGGCAACACCGACTTCCTCAACATGCTCAACCGCAGCCGCCTCATGTCGAAAAAAGAATCCAAGACCGAGGCGGTCCAGTCCGTGGCCGCCAAGCGTCTTGACAAGAGAGATATCCACATCGGCCCCAGCGACTACGTGGCCTGGCAGAACGACCAGAAGGTCTGCTTTCTCCGCATGGAGGGCAGGCTCTTCGGCGGCGTGCCCATGAACCTCGAGCTGCGCCTCAGCGTGGAGGACTCCCCCAACTCCGCGGGCGTGGCCATCGACGCCGTCCGCTGCTGCAAGCTCGCGCTGTCCCGCGGCCTCGGCGGCGCCCTTTGCTCCCCCTCCGCGTATTTCTGCAAGCACCCGCCCGAACAGTTTCCCGATGATGAAGCCTACAGGATGACGGAAGAGTTTATTGCGGGGAAACGTAAGAGTTAAGTTTTAGCCTTAAAGGTTAATAAAAAGAGTTGGGCGTTCCCCCTTTTGTAAAGGTGCAAAGCAGGATATAATTGTCTTGGTGGGGGTACCGCTTCGCGTTTCCCCCTCGCTCCGGCCTCCTCGGCCTTCGGCCTGCGGTGTCCTCCACTACCCCCTCCAGCGAAGGTGCGCGCTAAAGGCGCGACCGTGACGCTCGCGCGTCGTCGCACCTTCGCAACGCAACCACTGCGGAAAATCCCCCTCTGCCTTCGGCATCTCCCCCTTGCTAAGGGGGAGAAATCAAAAACATCTGTTTATTTTCCAAACTCTGAAGAAATTAGTTGCAACTCACTTGCATTTGCGTTTATATTCATTGTCGGTTGCGCAAGGGGCCACAAACAAAAGCGGCAGCCTTCGTCTGCCCGCGCGCCAGGCAGGACTGGAAGGTGCGCTGGAGCGCATTGCCGGCCGACCCCGGCCGA
>DATFYJ010000551.1:0-3616 GCA_035315105.1 Chitinivibrionales bacterium | reverse complement strand
CGCATCATACGTAGCGAAACTGCCGGTGCCGGTGATCATCTTGATTTTTTCCGCATTGCTCGGAATCTGAGCAAGCATCTGGCGCGCGAGCACCTCTGTGGGGCTCATATTCGCATGGATTGAAACCGTTGCCACATACTTGTCGGTCACGGCAGGTGCCGCGGTGAACGTTGCATTGAAGAATATCTCCCTTTTTCCGTTCTTGCCGGTGATCATGGGAAAAACGCCAAAGTCTCCGTCGGACGGCGTTACCGCGCATGCGGGCGCGGCAGGCGTGCTTGCATCAGGCGCGACCGTAAGGGTCACCGTGAGTGAGTCGTTGTCGCCCACCGTGAGCATGTAGGTGACTTTTCCCGACCAGCTGAGTCCGCTTCCCTTTATGATGTTCGCGGGGACGTGGACCGTGTTGAGAACGGTGGGGCCGTACGTCACCGCCGCGCACAGGCTCGCCGAAACAACCATGAGAATTCCCAGTACTTTCTTAACCATGTTTGATCTCCTTTTAATTTTTTCCTTATTCCTTATAGTGTTGAACCGGTTTGCAGATCCAAATTGTGCCGATTGTTTCCTAGTAGAGAATTCTCAGACTCTTTTTGAACTGTCCGTACGACAGCGTTGCGAAATACACGCCGCCGGCCATTTTTCCACGGCTCACGTTCCAGGTGAAATTGCCTTCGTTCGAAGCGAGGTTGAACGACTTGATGAGTTTTCCGGAAACCGAGCAAATGCTGAGTTTCCCGGTCTCTCCCTTTATTTTCGGCAGCGCCCAGGAAAAGGCCATACCTTCCCTTCCCACGGCGATTTTCTTACAAGTGAAGGAAACCGAATTTGAGAAGTACGAAACCTGCTGAATAACGCCCACCGGCGCAAAGCTGAAAGCAGCGCTCGATGACGACTGATTCTCCACGTCGGCCATGGCGCACACTGCCAGGAAAAGCACCAGAACCTTGAATTTAGAAAACATAACCCGACCCCCTTGTCTGAAAAATTGAAGGTAACAATTAGGAATATACTTATTTAATCAACGCCTTCGAATCAACGGACTTTGTAAAATATATAATGATTCCCTAATTTGGAACAATATAAAAAGACTTGCGTTGCCAAACAAACGCGCGACCTGCTTCGACTCCTTTCATGGGAGAACCGCATCGGGGAGAAAGGCGTCATTCCTTTGAGCCCTCTTTCGCCCTTCATCGATAATTTACTGCAAAATCGGCCCAAACCACGGAGATTTTGCTTAAATCCGGGGCATTTTTTGCCGCAGAATTACGCGAAAAACGTCTTCAAAAAATTCCCTCACCCTTGTGCGCCTGCACGCCCGCATCCGTCCCTTCGCAATAATCCCCACACGCCAAGCGCAAGGGAAAGCATCAGCGACAGAAGAGAAACGAAAAGTCCCCTGTTGAACACTTCCCGGGAAAAAATGCACGACACCGTATGGTGCCCCTGCCCCACCGGAATGGCCCGGAGCGCAAAGTCGGCCCGGTACAGCGGCGCGGGCCTGTCGTCCACCGTTGCCTTCCACGATGGATAGTGGATCTCGCTGAGCACGAGAAGCCCGCTCCTGGCTGTGGAAACATCGAGGTCTATCCTGTTGAGCGTATAATTGACAATACGGCATTTCCATGCCGTGTCCTCCTGCACGGTGTCGATTGCCGCAGCCGGCCTTTCTTCGAGGATCACTGATTTTCTGTGGTCAAATCCCGGCGAATACAACAGCGGCAGGATGCGCTCCTCCTCGGGTTCCACGATGTAGTTGTACACCATGCGGCACCGGGGAAAATACGTTGGATGCGCAACAAGGGACATCTGCCCGCGGTCGTCCACCGCGATCTTGAGGCCTACGTTGAGAATATCGAGCGTGCGGTCTCTGCGGTCCACAAGCTCCCGCCTGAGCCGCAGGGGATTGTATCCTTCTATGAGGAACAGGCGGTGGACGCTCCCCTGATTCTTGCGGAACACCATGGCCGGCCCGCCGAGATCGTCGGTGCCGGGATTGGAGTTGCGGGAGTTTATTCTGAAGTATTCGGTTTTCTCCATGTCCTGCAATTGTTGGATGGCGGGCGTCTTCGCGTACATCACCGAAGGATCGATGGTTCCCGCGGCAAACCCGAAACCGAATGCCAGAAAGTCAAGCGCGGACGCGGCGATGGCGAACAGCGCCGCGGTGCGGCCGGCAATCTTCCCGCGCAGGCGCAGCCAGAGTATCGCCGCCGCGCAGGCGACAAGCCCTGCAAACAGCCACACGCCCCCCACCACGTTCGGATATATCTGTTTGTCAACGTAGTCCGCCAGCCCGGCCGCGTTTGCGCCGAACCGGCCCGAGGCGAGCATGAAATCGGCAATACCGCTCTTGAAAATGCCCGCAGACGCCAGAATCGCCCAGAGGACGCTTGCCCCGGCAGCGGCAAGCAACACGCGTTCGACAATTATTTTACGCCGCCCGCCTTTCTCCAGCGGGCCGCTCGCCTGCAGCCAAGTGAGACCGGTTCCTGCTAGCAGCGACACCGACAGCGCAAACAGGTAGGCGAACCTGCCCGGTATCCGGAATGCGTTCAGGCCCGGAAGAAATTTGAAGGCGAACCAATACAGGAAGAACGAATTGCCCATCGCAAGCAGCAGGCTCACCGCTCCCATGATGGAAAGGAACACGGTGAGCGGCGTTCGCACCACAAACGGCGCAATCGCCGCAATTGCCAGCGACACGGTCCCTGCGTAGACCGCGGTTTCCCAGTAATTGTGAATGCCGCCGTTGACATCCCGGTCGGAAATGCCCCAGTACGCACTTTTCTGCGGCCGGCCGAAATAGTTGGGCGCGAACAGGGTGACGAACCGGTAGGGCCGTAGCGACCCTTCGCATGATTCCGAAAAAGAAAGATGGGGCCTCACGGAATTCTTCGCCAGCTCCTGCGTGGGCAGGAGCTGGACGGCTGCCATGCCGATGCCAAGGATCACGAGCGCCGCGAACAGAACGCCCCGCTTGACTTCCGGCACAAGCCGGGTTTTCTCCCTGGCGCGCACGATGAGGCCGAACAGGTAATAGGCGGCCAGCCAGTAGTACATGTGCACCATGAGCTGCGGATACCCGCACAGAAAAATGATGCACAGCACAAGCGCCGTCAGTGAGGCGTACAGCAAGCTGATTCTTTCGAGGGCCCGCCGGAAAAAAACAATTGCCAGCGGGAACCATGCCGCAGCATGGATAAGGTTCTCGTGGAAAATGTGCGTGGTGAAAAATCCGCAGAACATGAACGTGACGCCCGCAAGCAGGCCGCCGCTTCTGCTTGCCCCGAAATCCCTTGCGAGCAGGTACATAAAACATCCCGCCATGGCGATATGCAGAATGATCTGGTATTCGACGAGAAGCGGGCTCAGCCAGTCTTTGCTCGCGAAAGGAGTGAGCGCGAGGTTGAGCGGATACAGCACGGCCGCCTGGACATCCGCGAAAAACGGCAGGCCCGAGAACACATAGGGATTCCAGAACGGCAGAATTCCCTGCTTGAGGGACACCGCCGCAAACAAGCGGTACACGAAATTCTGCTCAAGAAAGTCGTTCCAGAGGAACCCTTTACCGACAAGAATCGGCCAGTAGAACATCACAGTTAAGAGGATGAGA
>DATFYJ010000550.1:0-5590 GCA_035315105.1 Chitinivibrionales bacterium | reverse complement strand
GCGTACACCGGGCCCATGCCCGCGTAGCCGGGCGCATGGCCGCACGCCGCCCGCATCTGCGCAACGGAATGCGTTGACAAACCAATAATCGCATTTTCCCCAACAATCCTTCGCGCATCAGCATACGGCATGTCGCTCTGCCCGAGGTGCACGCCGTCGGCCCCGGTTTCCCTCGCGATATCCGGATCGTCATTGACAATGAGCCGCGTCGCGGTTCCGCAGGTGATCTCACGCATCGCCCGTGCCGTTTCGACCACCGCGTCGCGCGGCGCATCTTTCATCCTGAGCTGGACAAACGCAATCTCGTAATCGACGAACAGCTTTGTGCAGTACTCGTAGCCGCGCACCGGATCGGTGAGGATGCCGTAGAATCCGAATGAGGTTGGGATCACCATGGAGCTCTGTTCTTTCTGTCAAGGCGCGCCATGGGGCGGGATCAACGCGCCGCTTCCCGGCACTACAATTTCCGTATCAGTTCGAAATTGCAGATCCTGGCGTCGAAACCACCCGATTCGTCACGCATGATGACGCCGGCAGGATCGAGTGCCAGAAGAATGTCGTTGCCCTCGAGCAGCGAGCCGTCGTAGCCGAGGCCGAGAAGCCTGCGCTGCACCGAGCCGAAGATCTCCTTGTATTCGGTATGCGAAATCCGGTTGTTGGTGCGTGCGCTCACCAGGTCCATGGGCCTGCACAGCAGCCCCTTCTGCTGGGCGACCCACGAGTCCGGGCCGTTGTAGTATCCGCGGATGGACAGGTAATTGCGGTTTTCAAGAAGGATAGGGCTGCCGTCGGGCCCAACAAGGCTTTTGTGCGATTCATAGCGCCTCGGATCAGTCGACTGCTCCATCTTGTCGCTTCCGGTCATGTAAATTGCGCGCACGTACACGGTGCCCACCCCGTGTTCGAGAAGAAACTGCGCGATGGCGAACTCCTCGAACGGAGAGTTGAATCCGAATTCCGCTGCCTTCCGGTTATGCTCTTCCGACGGGCCGCCCGCGGGTGTTTCTCCCACGCGCGAGGTTTTCCATACGATATGGACATTGTCCTTGGTCACGGTGTAGAACACCTCGTTGTCCTCCGAAAGCCTGAAGCTCACGGTCTTGCGCCACCGCTCCGGCAGGAAATAGTCGAACAGACGCGCATTGCGGCCCACCACCCACAGTTGCCCGCCCGTGCTTTCCACATGGCCGTGAATGTACGGCACGCCGAACACCTCCGTTGACTGCAGGTACGGCGGCAGCGGCGCAGGGATGAACCGGTCGCGCTGGTCGTCGAGATACGAATGCCTGCGGGAGTACTTGACCTCCTCGTCGTGCGGCGGCGTGCGGAGCAGGAGCTCGTAATCGACGACCGAATAGCGTCCGGCCTCCACGAGACCGTACACGAATTCCACCTGCTTGGTGCGCGCCGCCTCCCCGCCCGACGCTGCGATCTGCGCAAGTGCCCTCGTGTATTCATCGCCGATGATCACGTGCTCCGGCTTCATGTCGGCGACCACGTATCCCTTTTTGTCAAGATCCCCGATCGCCTTGCGGGTGATGGGCTCCAGGGCGGTGATAAGCTCCTCGTCTTTGAGCCCCAGGCCCGTAAACGCCTCCACCACGTTTACCCCTTGTATCCAGCCGTACACGAGTTTATACTGCCGGAGGATGTCGAGGTCCACGCCCGGATGCCGCGCCTTGATCTTGTTGATCTTTGAGCGGGAGCGGCCGCTTTGCCACAATTGCATCTTCTCGGGAGGGACGTAGATCGCCAGCGGTTCTTGCGTGTTGATGGCCACGTCCTGGGGACCGTATTTTCCTTCGCCCAACTCCATGACAAGGGAGAATTCCTCCCAGGGACTGTTGAACTCCGCGTTGATGAACTCCATGAGCATGTGCGTATCGAGCGGCACGTCCTCGCCCACGCGGCAGTTCTTCACCACGAGTTCGATGCTCGCGCCGTCAACGGCTTTCGTCGGAACGCGGTACACGGCGCCGGTCCCCTGAAGGTGCTCGCGGTGCTCCTCGAACCATTCCTTTTCGTACCAGTTTTCGATGGCCAGAAGGGATGCGAGCGGCAGGCCGTGGCGCGTGAAATACATGTCGCCGTTGTCGCTGGTCTTCTTGTGCACGTATACCACGCCGAGGATGCTGAGGAGGGATTCCGGCGCGACAAGCACCTGGACATTCGACGGGTTGTGCTGTTCCATGAAGAAAAACGCTCCAATCGCGCGGCGGACGCGCCTAGTTTTGCCCCGCGGAAAATAACCCCTGCCGCGTCTCCTCCATCGGGCGGAGCTCGCACCCTGCCGGCAGCGTGAAGGCGTCGCCGCGCACCAGCCTGTTGACCGATGCGGCAGAGATGAGGACCGTGTCGGACGTGAGCATGTCGCCGCATTTTCTCCTCACCACGATGCGCACGGGAAAGTCGTACGTATGGCGGCCTTCGTTGAAACGCGCCTTGAGCTGCTGAAACATCACGCCCTTCTCGTCAAAGCTTTCGATGCAATCGACGGCGCCCGTTTCTATGCTTCGCCCAAGAATATCGGTGCCGGAGCGGTTTCTCCGCCCGTAATACCAGTGGGACTCGGTGCAGCCCGCAGGCGTCAAAGTCTCCCGGTCGGCATTGACACATCGGAGATACGCGTCGAAGAAATGGATGGTTGCGTAGAGATCGTCGCACCCTTCCAGGTCCGTTGAGCGGCGCGCGGCATAGCCCGCGTTGCGCCTGGTGTCGATGCCGACGATCGCGGTATCGTTGATGATAAAGCGGTACAAGAACGGCGCATCGTACTCATACGCCGCCGCACCCGCGGCGGCATCGTAGGAAAACCGGCCCTTGACGACCTTGGAAAATTTGTTGCAGGAGTTTTTCCGGATAATGGAGCATTCGACGGAGGCAACGCGGACGGCCGCGGGCGCGGCTTCCTGCGCGCAGAGTGAAGTCTGCGCGGCGAGAAGAGCCACAATGGACAGAAGGTACGCGGGTTTCATGGTTCGTGCTTTACTTGCAGCCCCTGCAAATGATAGAATTAGGAATCCCGGCGAATACTGCTTTTGACAGCGCCGTCCATTTGATTATATATTGGTGAAAGGCCGGAGGAGCATATTTTTTCGATCATGGCCACGGCACCTGCGGTCCGCATGAAAACGGCGCCACACCTTTTCCCAAGGGGGTATTCGATGTCTCGTCTCACAAAAATCGCTCTTTGCGCCCTTGCCATCGTCATGGTGACGAGCCTGCCGTCTTCGGCACTTGTGGGTATCGGGTTGCACTACGGCCTTGATTACACCCTCAGCATGAAAAACACCACGGGGTTCGGCGAGCAGGTGAGCTTCGACAGCCTCAAGCTGGACCTCGGACCAAATACAGGCAACACAATACTAATCGGACAGGATATTCCTGCTTTTGTTACGCGATCCAATTTCAAGTCCGATTTCGGTTTCGGCGGCAAGATCTATGTGGACGTTATTCCCTTTATCGACGCGATTGAAATTTCGGCTGATTTCGGCCTCTGGGATTACATCGGTCAAATCAAATACCCGAATGGAATCATAGACCCGACAGCGGCAAACCTTGCAGCCCCTTCTAATTTCACCTATGACTCGACAAAGCTCACGCTTGACAATTTCGGCCTCGGCTACTTCGGGCTCAAGAACACGCCCTATGCAAAACTGCAGCTTGACGCCACCGTGCGCAAGTACATCACCCGGCTTCCCAAAACGCTCAAGGTCTTCAACCTTTACGGCGGCGCGGGCTTGACCGTGAATTTCGCCACGCCCATGCTCTCCAGCAATCTCGTGGAGGACGTGATCAAGGAAAACGCGAACAGCAGTCTGGATCTCAGCACCCTTGGCCCCAGCCTCCTCGATAACAGCCAGATCATGAAAGGCGTGGTGAACAAGATCATCAGCGGCCTTACCCAGCCCTCGTACGGGGCCCACATCGATCTCGGCTTCATGGTGAAGATCCCGGTAGTTCCTCTCGGCGTGTACGTGGACGGCAAGTTCATGATTCCCTTCGGGAAACTTGACAAGTACGTTGACATCGGGGGATTGGGCGTTCTCCTCAACGGCGGCGTCGCACTGGCGTTCTAATGCGTGAAAGCGTGAATGCGCAGATGCGTGAATGCGTAAGAATTGAAGTGCGCTGAACCCCTTGCGATTTTCGCATTCACGCATATACCCATCCTCGCATATTCCCTTTTTCCGGGGTACAGCAATAAATGGACAGACTCTGGGCTCCCTGGCGCATGAAATACATAAAAGAAAGCATTGACAAGCCGGAAACCTGCTGCATCCTGTGCACAAAGCGCGGCGAGTCCGACGACAGGGCGAACCTCATCCTTTACCGAGGAAAAACCGCGTACGTCATCTGCAACAAGTTCCCCTATAACAACGGCCACCTCATGGTCGTGCCCTATGCGCACACGCGCAGCCTCGACGACGTGGGCGACGAGTGCGGCCTGGAGCTGTGGAAACTCACGGCGCTGTGCCGCAGGGTGCTCTCGGACGCGTTCTCGCCCGACGGGTTCAACATCGGCATGAACCTCGGCCGCGTGGCCGGCGCCGGCATCGACACGCACCTGCACATCCACATTGTTCCGCGCTGGAACGGGGACATCAATTTCATGCCGGTGCTCGGCGAGACAAAAGTGATTTCGCAGGGGCTGGAGGAAACGTATGAGGAGCTGGCGGGGAGATTTAAGGCGATAAGGAGCTGACCGTAATCCGGCTTTTCCTCATGGCCATAGTGCGCCGTTGCGGAATGCGACGCAAGGCAAGACTCGGCGAGCCGGGATTGACAAATTTGCGTGGAGAATCTATTTTTTCTATGTCGTTTTCTGTCGATTCCTCGCTTCCGCCAACGTTCGCATATTGAAACCGACTGCAATACAATCAGCCACACTTATATTTCACCTAAGGACCTTCCATGAAAACCACTCGCTTGCTCCAGTGCGGCATTGCCTGCGTCGTTGCTCTTCTCTTGAATTGCACGACCACCACGGGTCCCGCAGGGCCAACTGGTCCTTCCCAGCCCACGCAGCCCGCCACGCTCACCGTTTACAACAATTCTACTGGTGTGATCGGATGGGTGTATCTGTCGACAAGCCAGGCGTCCCTGGGAACCGATGAGTTGGGAAGCTCGACGATCTCGGCCGGCTCTTCCTTCAGCATCACGGGACTTTCGGCCGGATACTACTATGTGGCGGCCATACATTTAAACACGCACGACACTGCTTGGGCGAGCTTGAGTGTTACTGCGGGACAATCCTACACCTGGACGCTTTCCGATGCCGACTTTTCCAACGGCTCCAGCGGCGGCCTCACGATCATCAACAATTCCTCCTACACCATCGAATACGTGTATCTTTCGCAAAGCAACTCAACTTGGGGCAGCGATTGGCTGGGCACCAGCACCTCGATATTCCCGGGCTTCTATTACACTATTTCCGGTGTGCCCACCGGCTACGTGAACTCGAAGATGGTGTGTTCCGACGCAACCAGGTATGCGTTGCACCTGCTGTATATTCCACGCAGCGGCTCCGATACGATCACGGTCGATAACACCGACTTTCCAAGCTATGCGCACGGAAGTCTTAAGATCA
>DATFYJ010000549.1:0-6089 GCA_035315105.1 Chitinivibrionales bacterium | reverse complement strand
AACCGATTCGGTGATCAACGAGATCATCGCTCACGCTACGGCGGCTGCCTACTACGACCGGGACGTGGACACCATTTTTGAAATCGGCGGGCAGGACGCAAAATATACGTATCTCACCAACGGCGTGCCGTCCGACTATGCCATGAATGAGGCCTGTTCCGCGGGAACGGGTTCCTTCCTGGAGGAATCGGCGCACGAGAGCTGCGGAATCGACTATCGTGACATCGAAAAAATCGCCCTCGCGGGGCAACGGCCCCCTAATTTCAACGACCAATGCGCGGCATTCATCAGTTCCGACATCAAGACAGCGTCCAACGAGGGCATCAATAAGGAAGATATTGTTGCAGGGCTCGTGTATTCCATTTGCATGAACTATGTCAACCGGGTAAAGGGACAGCGCTCCTCGGGCAAAAAAATATTCATGCAGGGCGGCGTGTGCTACAACAAGGCGGTGCCCCTTGCCATGGCCAACCTCGTGGGCAAGGAAATCGTCGTGCCGCCGGAGCCGGGGCTCATGGGCGCGTTCGGTGTGGCGCTTGAAGTAAAGAACCGGATCGCGCGGGGACTATGCCCGAAAAAACCGTTTGATCTGAAAAAACTGTTCCACCGGGAAATCGAATACGGACGGACGTTCGCCTGCGCCGGCGGGACGGAAAAATGCGATCGCAAGTGCGAAATCAACATGATGATAATCGACGGCGAAAAGTATCCCTTCGGCGGCGCATGCAACAAATACTATAACCTTATCCACCATGTCAGCTTTGACGCATCAAAGTATGATTTTGTCAAGATTCGTCAAGAGCTTGCCTTCGAAACGTTCGCGGGGAAAAACAGCGACGGCAACGGCCCTCGCGTGGGAATAAACAGGTCGTTTTTGACCAATATGCTGTTCCCGATGTTTTCCCACTTCTTTACCCGGCTTGGGGCGCGCGTCGAACTGTCCGACAATGTAGACCCCCTCGGCATCAAACGCAAGCGGACCACGCTGTGCTACCCTGGCGAGATTTCGCACGGCAGTTTTTACAATCTTGTCAAAAAGGACCTCGATTATATTTTTCTGCCGAAAATACTCGAACTGTATGTCGAAAATGCACTAAGCAGGAAACGCGAACACCAAACCACCTGCCTGCTGCTGCAGAGCGAACCGTATTGTTTAAAGAGCGCATTCAAGGATGTTGCCAATAAGGCGCGCATACTATCCCCAACCATCGATTTCGCGCAGGGGTGGGACACGCAAAAGGAAGTCTTTGCGGGACTGGGGTTGGCGTTGGGAAAATCGGCAACAGAAGCTCAGGAAGCATACGCATTTGCCGTGGCCAAGCAAATGGAATTTTTTGCAAAACTCAAAGAAATCGGAACCGCCTGGCTTAGGGAACTGGAAAAGAATCCCGACGAGTCGGCCATTGTCCTTTTCGGCAGGCCCTACAATGCATTTGCAAAGGAGGCCAATCTCGGGATACCGGCGAAATTCGCCTCGCGCGGGGTGCATGTCATTCCGTGGGATTTCCTGCAATTCGAGCAGGAATCCTGTTCCATGGACATGTGCTGGGCGCTCGGGCAAAATTTGATGAAGGTTTCGCAGGTCGTTGAAAGACATCCCCAGCTGTTCGGCACCTATATCACCAATTTCAGTTGCGGCCCTGATTCGTTCTTGGTGGGATATTTCCGCGATATCATGAAGACCAAACCGTCGCTTACCCTGGAGCTGGACAGTCACACCGCCGACGCGGGCGTCAACACGCGTATCGAGGCGTTTCTTGACATTGTAACTAAATACCGCGGCATCAGCCTTGACGCCCAGGAGCAAACAGAGTTTTCCCCGGCGGACATCAGCTTCGAAAACGGCAAACCATTTTTCATTACTTCATCGGGGGAAAAGATCTGTCTCTATGACAAGAAAGTGCATCTTCTCTTTCCCTCCATGGGGCGATTGAGCAGTGAGACCATGTCGGCGATTTTTAACGGAAGCGGAATCCGGTCCTCGGAAGTCCCGGTATACGATTTTGAGGCGCTCAAGCTCGGCCGCGGGCACGCATCGTGCAAGGAATGTCTGCCGCTTCTCCTTACCGCCGGGGGCCTTCTCGAGTACTTGCGCAGGCGCAGCGACCCCGACGAGTATCTTGTCTATTTCATGCCGACATGCCCCGGCAATTGCAGGTTTACCCAGTACAAAGTCTTTCTGAATAAGCTCATCGGAAAAAACAGGATCAACAATGTCGCGCTGCTAAGCCTGACCAACGAAAACGGCTATGCTGGAATGGCCATGTCCGATGTGTTCAATATGTTGAAATCCATCATTATTTCCGACATCATGGAAGACATTAAGAACGCCCTGACGGTCCTGGCTGTTGACAAGGAGGAAGCGTCCCGCGTGTTTGAGCGGCAGTGGCGCAGGATCATTTCCCTGTTTTCCGAAAAACGCGGCAAAGGCCTGTACCCTCTTCTGGAGAGTGTTGCCGCGGAGCTTGCGGCAATTCCAAAACGGTATCCGCTGCACGAAGCAAAGGTTGTGTCGCTGCTTGGGGAAATATTCGTCCGCAGGGAGTATTTCTCGTGTCAGGACCTTGTCGAGCGTCTGGCAAAACGCGACATCATCGCAAAAAGGGCGCATGTGCTCGAATGGCTGACCTATTGTGATTACAATGTGGAGAACAATATCTATGAAGCGTCCTTCGGCATAAAAGGGAAAATGGAATTTGAGGCCAAGCGCCTGCTGCAGAACCGCTATGAAAGAAAAATCAAACGGATACTCGCCGGATCGGGTCTTTACGAATACGAACTCGTTGAAATGGACACAATAATGGAATACGGGAAAAACTTTTTTGACGTCCGGTTCACGGGTGAGGCGATTTTGGTGGTCGGTTGTTTTTTCAAGGACATTTTACGCCATGTCCAGGGCGTCATTTCCATCGGGCCCTTCGCCTGTATGGCAACGCGGGTCATTGAAGCCGTGTTATCCGCGGAATCTACCATGGAAAACAAGGTGGCCTTCGATGGCGCAGCAACCATTGCCAAGTACGGATTGGGCGCCATGGAAACCTTGCCCTTTTTGTCCGTTGAGTCGGACGGCAACCCGTTCCCGCAGATCATTGAGGCGCGTATCGAAGCGTTTTGTCTGCAAGTGGAACGGTTGCACAAGAAACTCTCTTCCGTTCGAAGAATATCTGCCGGTACAAGGTCAGGCCATTGGGCATCCGTGTACCGCCGTTTTTTACAAGCATTGACAACGCCGGAAATCTCCTCGGCCAAGTCGTCGGCGCATGCACACGCAACCGCACCACAACTGCGCTCCCAGGACCGCGCAGCGCGCTAGAATGTTCGGTTCGGGTGACAGTCTTTTGAAAAATATCAATAGTCAATCTTGTTTCCGATGATGGCCTGAAACGCGAAAGACGCAGTAGCCTTTTGCCCTCGCTCAATGGCAGGGAAAGGGAAACCACTAAAACGTAATCTCAAATTCCGGCCCAGTCCCCTGCTCAATCGGAATCTCATTCACCGTCACTTCTTTAACCCTTGACAAAGGCGGCCCTTCGCGGAGCCGCTCGCGGAACGCATCGAGGTCAGCTTCCTCGCCCTGCGCTTCGCATTCCACAGACCTGTCGAAACTGTTCCTCACCCAGCCAAGGATGCCCAGGGAGTCCGCCGCGTCCTTGGCAAAATAGCGGAACCCCACGCCCTGCACGCGCCCGGCGACGGTTACGGCTATCCGCTTGACGGCCACGGCAGGTTTACTTTCTGGAGAAGAAATTGACAATGAGGGTGATGATGATGCTGAGGAGGATGCACGTCGCGATGGGAATGTAGATCCTTACCCGGCCCGCCCCGAAGTGCAGGTCGCCCGGCAGCCTGCCGATGGGGAACTTGTCGGCCATGAGGAACAGCACGCCCACCACGATCACGACCGTACCCGCGATAATGAGAAACCTGCCGACGTCCATCCAGTTCACGATAATGCTCCCGGTTGATTTTCTGGAATCATCTGCCTGGCGGCTGCACCCGCGAAAGCCTGACAATCAGCCAGCCTAACTGTTTTCTCTTCACTCTTCACCCTTAACTCTCAACTTTTCACTCTTCTTAATCCCCCTGAAATAAATTTCCCTGCGGGCCCGCGTACTTTTTCGGATCGAGGTTGAAATACGAGTACACCCGCGGCGTCACTTCCCTGCCGCGCGACGTGCGCTTGAGGAACCCGTTCTGGATGAGGAACGGCTCGTACACTTCCTCGATGGTCTCCGGCTCCTCGCCCACCACCACCGCGATGGTGTTGAGACCGACCGGACCGCCGCCGTAATGTTCCACAATGGAAAGCAGGATCTTCCTGTCGATTTCATCAAGGCCTTCCGGGTCTATGCCGAGCATGGAGAGCGTTTTCTTCACAACCTCCGTATTCACCCGGCCCGCGCCCTTTACTTCAGCGACATCCCTGCAGCGGCGCAGGAGCCTGTTCACCACGCGGGGCGTGCCGCGGGCGCGGCGGCCGAGCTCCAATGCCGCGTCCTGGTCGCATTTCACGCCGAGAATCCCCGCCGAACGCAGGGCGATGGTCTGCAGCTCCTTTGCGCTGTAATACCCGAGGTGGCACACGTACCCGAACCGGCCGAGCATGGGCGCGGTGAGCATGCCCTGTCGCGTGGTGGCGCCCACGAGCGTAAAATGTTTGAGGTTGAGCCGTACCGACTGCGCCGACGGCCCCTCTCCCAGCATGATGTCGAACACAAAATCTTCCATTGCCGGATACAGGAATTCCTCGACCACGTGCGGCAGCCTGTGGACTTCGTCGATGAAGAGCAAATCGCGGTCCGCCAGATTGGTGAGGTGCCCGGCCAGATCGCCGGGTTTTTCGAGCACCGGTCCGGAGGTGGTGGTGATCTTTACGCCGAGCTCATTGGCAAGGATGCGGGACAAGGTCGTCTTGCCCAGGCCCGGCGGTCCGGTGAACAGGATATGGTCGAGCGCTTCGTTGCGCTTCTTTGCCGCTTCCACGAACAGCGCGATGTTCTCCTTCTCCTTTTCCTGGCCGACAAAGTCGGCAAACCGCTGGGGACGGAGCGTTGCATCGCCCGACTCGTCGTCGTCGCGGGTTGTGGCGCTTACGATACGGCTGCCGTTGCCTTTTTCGACTGGGTCCATGCTGTTTCCCACTGTCAACCGTCAACTGCCAACTGTCAACCTCTTGTTATATCACCTGCAGCGCCTTCTTTATCCATTCTTCAACAGGCGCGCCCGGCTCGATCACGGATTCCACGCGGCTCAGGGCCGCCTGCACCTGCTTGTCGGTGTAGCCCAGTGACACCATGGCGTCGAACGCCTGGCCCCGCTCGCCGGCGCCTTTGTCAACCGAACCGCCGTCAATGCCCGGCTGCGGCGCGGCAACGGCTGCCGCCCCAAGCCTGCCCTTGAGTTCCATGACAAGTCTCGACGCGGTCTTGTCGCCCACGCCCGGGATCTTGCGGAGCCGCGTCGTGTCCCCCCTGTTGACGCATGCGACAAGCTCCTGCGGGGACACGCCGGAAAGGATGCTGATGGCGGTCTTGGGACCTATGTTGCTGATGGCGATGAGCTGCCGGAAGATTTCACGCTCGGCCTTCGACGAGAACCCGTAGAGTTTCTCGGCGTCTTCGCGCACGTAATGGTGCGTAAAGAGCTTAACCTGCGAGCCTTCTGCGCTGAGCGCCTCGAACGTCGAAAGGGGAATCGAAAGCTCGTAGCCCACGCCCGCAGTCTCCACCACGGCGCCGCCCACGGACTTCTCGGCCAGAATGCCCTTGACATAATCGAACATGCGTCACCGCCTCAATGCCGCGAGCGTTCTGGCGGCCCGGCTGCGGAAATCGCACAGCGCGGCGGCCAGCGCGTCGAACGCGTCGGCGTGGCACTGCGCCTGCGGCACGCGCAGGAGCATTTTCACCATGTATTCCACCTGGTTTTTCGCGGCGTTGCCGTTGCCCGTCACCAGTTTTTTGATCTCCCTCGGCGAATATTCGGCGACCTCGGCGCCCGACTGCTGCGCCGCAAGGAGCGCCACGCCGCGGGCCTGTCCGAGCACGAGCGTGGTGTGCACGTTCTTGGCGTAGAACGCCTCCTCGATT
>DATFYJ010000548.1:0-2139 GCA_035315105.1 Chitinivibrionales bacterium | reverse complement strand
CCATTGCGCCGAAATCGCCTTGAGCACTCCGGCAAGGTCGGCGGTGATGCCGCCGTTGTCCACCTCGTAGGCGAGTATCGAGGGATCATTTCTGTCCCTGATGACCATGTCGCGGTGTATTTCCGCCTTCAGAATCCCCTTAGGGTCCGTGGAGGCCACGCCGGTAAAGGCGCCCTCGGCGTCACCTGTCGGCTGGACGATCATGATGCCGTAAGCGTCGCACGCGTGAACGAATTCGCCGCTGCACGTGGAATGGCCGGGGCGCCACAGGTTGCACCCCACCGCGGCGGCCAGTTTCGCGTCGCGCCACTGCTGTTCCTCGGGGACCGCGGTGCCGAGAGCGGGATAATCGTATCGTGAACTTGCGCCCCACAGAAAATGCTGGTGGCCGTTGAAATAGGGGAAATTATTGTCCCAGGTGAGCACGCGGATGCCCAGCGGGCTGGTAAAAACATCGACCGTTGTCCCACCTACCTTGACAATATGGTACACCTTGTACAGGTACGGCGTGCCGAAGGTGCTGTTGTTCGGATACCACAGGTGCGGGTTGGCGATGTCGCCGGTCTGATTGAACACATATGCCTGGCCGGCCGCAACGGTTTGCTGGGTTCCCGGCAGATCGAGCACCACGGTGTTTGCGGCGTCCACCACCTTGACATCAAGCGACACATTTTGTGAAGATGCGCCGTCGTTGCGAACGTTCGTCTGGATGTTGACTGTTGCGGCGGCGTCGGTGGCGGTTACGGCTGCGGTATAGGTGCCCCACTGGTTGAGCACCGAATACACGTTGAGCGGCACGTGAACATTGTCGGTGATGTGCATCCACACGGGCCGAAACAATCCGCCGTCGGACTGACCGAACCGGAAGCCCTCGGCAAACCCGGGGTCGTTGTAAAAGCCGCCGCTCTTGCCCACGCGCACGGCGAGGACGTTGTCCGTTCCTCCGAACTGCACGTTCGGGGTGAGGTCGACAACAAACCCCACAAACCCGATCACATGCGTGGCGTTCGGGTTTACCGCGCTATTTCCTGGAATGAGCGTGCCGTTGATGTACACCTGACAGCCCACATGCGCGCCTTCGAATTCAACGAACACTTTTCTTGCGGCATAGGCGTTGTCGAGCGTGAAATGCTTCCGGTACCACACCGTGCCGGGCATCACCGTGCCGTCGTTGCCGCCCATTGACATGTTGAGAAACGTGCCGGTGTCGTCGTAGGTGTGGGGAATGCCCACATCTTTCCACGAGGCGTCGCTGAGTGTGGTGTTCTGGCCGCCGAGCACGTCGGTCTTGGTGAATTTCCAGGGCGTCTGGCCGAGGTTGATGGTCACCCTGTTGCTGGGTTCGCCGTTGTAAATATCGGCAAGACATGATGACGCCGATAGGAGAGATGCAAGGATGAGGACGAAGGTTTTGTTTGGCATGCGGGGTCCTTGATTTAAGGTTATGCTTAGATTTTCAATTGCTTTCGATAATAGAGATTGGGCGTTCCCCTCGCTACGCTCGGGTCGGCCCTCCTTCCGGTCCACCCCTTCGGGTGCTCCCAAGGGTCGTCGGCCTTCGGCCTCGGGCTGCCTGCCACGAGGGCCCTGCGGGCCGTGGTCAGCAGGATCCCGCCTGGGCGGGGCCATTTTTCCAGTCCTGCCTAACGCGCGGCAATAGAATTCTAATCAGTCAATTATTATGCCTCGCGCCAATCTGCATCAGCAATGAATCCGACGGGCTTGCTCATTGTGCCTTTTACTTTTCAACGCATTTCTTTTCAACACCTCAACTTCTCAATCTCTCAACTTTTCCTCTTTTCAACAGTTCAACTGTTCAACTATTCAACTTCTTCCTTACAACTGCTCTCCATGGGTGCCCCCCAACCGAAGCTTGACTCTCGCAACTACTTCCACTTGGGGGCCACCCAGGAGCGAGGGGGAAACTTCCCCCACACGAGCGCTTTTTTATCTAACAATCATTATCCGCTTCACTAACTCCTGTTGGTCAACAACGCATCTGACAACATACACGCCGTCGGCAAGCAACGATTTCATGCCGGGAACAGGATGCCATCCTTCTGCCTGCAGCGATCGCGGAATTCGCACAACGGCTCTTCCGCACGCATCAATAACGTCGACGGATACCTTTGCCGTTCC
>DATFYJ010000547.1:0-3119 GCA_035315105.1 Chitinivibrionales bacterium | reverse complement strand
GCGCCTGGTCTTTGAACTATCTCAGCGCAACAGACCGCGCGGCAGTGGTAGCGGCCTACTTTGGGCCGTCAGGCGCAAACTATGAAGTCTGCCGCTCGCAGATGGGCGCCAGCGATTTTTCCGCCGGCCTGTACAGCTATGACGATCAGGCCGGAGACTATTCGCTGAGTCATTTCACCATGGCACACGACTCCGTATATATGCTCCGCTGGGAAAAAGAAGCGATTACCCTCAACCCCGATCTCAAAGTATTCGGATCGCCATGGAGCGCTCCCGGATGGATGAAATCGAACAACAACATGGACAACGGCGGAACATTGCTTCCGAGCTGCGACACCACCTGGGCGCTTTATTTTGTCAAGTGGTACCAGGCGTACAAGGCCTTTGGGGTGACGCCATGGGGAGTTACCATCCAGAACGAACCAGCGGCGCAGCAGTCGTGGCCGTCCATGATCTTTACGGACGTCACCGAGCGCGATTTTCTCAAAAACTATCTCGGCCCCATGCTGGCGAGAAACGATCTCGGTCCCAACGTGCTTAACGTGATGTTCCTCGATCACAACAGGGACATGATGGTCCAGTGGGCGAACACCTTTTACGGCGATGCTACCGTGACCGGCATGGTCTGGGGCGAGGCGATTCACTGGTACGACTACCAGAATCTGTTTAGCGCCGTTAATCAGGTTTACACGCAGTACGATATTGCCGGTCCTCATAAGCACATCCTTGCAACGGAACAGTGTATTACCGGCTTCAATCAGAACAATCCTCCATCGTGGCAAAACAGCGCCGAACTATATGCCCACGACATTTGGGGTGATTGCACAAACGGTTCCGAAGGCTGGGTGGATTGGAATATGATACTCAATCAGCAGGGCGGCCCGAACGTGTCCAACAACTGGTGCGACGCCGGGATCCTTATCAACACTGCGGCAAAAACATACCAATTCAGGCCGGTTTACTATGCCATGGCCCAGTATTCGAGATATGTCCGGACCGGAGCGGTCCGCATAGGCTGCACGCCCGCCGGCGCCAATGCTCCGGAAGTGATGGCGTTTAAGAACCCTGACTCCAGCTACGTCGTCATCGCGCACAATGGCGCGAACGCCTCATACAACGGCCGGGTCGTTATCGGGAGCACTGAGATAGATTATGCAACCACGCCCTATTCCATTGATGACTTCGTATGGTACCCCAACGGGGTTTCGGTCACCAATAATGTCGGCAAAGTCCGCTCTTCCGCGAAAAGCAACCTGGCCGCATGGCGGCACGTGATGGGTCTCAACAATACGCCGGACCAGCAGGCTGCCGGTTCGGGAAGCTACACGGTATCGGGAAAACGGATCTCGCAGTCATCCGCGGGCCGTGTCGGTGCCGGCGTATACGTGGACAAACCAATCGACAACTCAGCGGCGAAGTAGGCACAAGGAACCCCCGCTTTTTGCAGCGGGGGTTCCTTTTTTCGTGCGAAGATTCTTGCGGCCTCTGCTTTATGGCCTTCCCTGAAATAATAAATTTCCTGGTAGATTCAATGAATTTTGACGAGCGCTGTTTTTATCTTATATTGTAATAGTCCGGCAGTGTCGCCCTGCTGTTGCCGTGTAACCAGTATCGCAAAAACAAACTCCGGCGGGTTTCCGGATTCTTCCAATGAAGATGCGCGCCGGAGGCTGTGGAAAAAGTGCGTCGGAATTAATAAAAAGCGTCACATGATTTCCAAAAGACATTCCACCAAACTTTTATCAAAGGAGTCTTACCGATGATGAAACACAGGCTTCGTACTGCGGCAATTGTCAGCCTTGTGTGCCTCAGCGGCTTGTTGCCGGCCGCAAGCGCCCAGGAAATTGACACTGCGACCCCAACCGCATCCTCGCCGGGCTTGACCGCGCTCGGCATGCGTTTCACCGGTTTTCTGTCCTCGGAATTCGGTCAAATGGACAATCCCTACATGCTTTCCCAGTCGACAGGCCATCAGGATCTCATGAGGACCTATGTTAATTTCGGCGTCGCAAAGCAGTTTGGCGACCGGTTCCAGGTTCAGGCCGCGTTCGAAGGAAAGATGTATTACAACACGTTCAATCAAAATGAAAAAGGCGGCGTGGAAGGATTCTTCCTGCCCGCGATGTATTACTCACTTTACTTTGATCGGGCCTTTGGCAATTTCTACCTCGGTGATGCCGCATCGCCGTACCTGCAGTTCACCCTGGGCTACTTTCCGTTCAAATACAATCCGGAAGCCCGCGATCTGGGGGAATATCTTTACAGAAGCGGAGCCTACCCCGCGGTTCTCTTCAATCAATTCGATTTTGCGCTGGCAAGACTTTTGGGCTTGAAGATAAGCAGCGACCTTGGGGGCTGGCTTCACCAGGACCTTCTCCTGACTGCGTCCACCGATATGGCGCCGTTTTTCGATTTGAACCTTGGTTATATCGCCACGTTTAACGCCGCGAAAATCTTCAATATAAGCATCGGCGGAATGTATCAAAGTCTCGTGCCTGCCGACCAAGGCGTGACGTCTCCCCATACGGAGTTTCCCGGAGCTTTTCCCGCGACCAACGGCAACGCGTACAATATTGTTACGGACAGCACCGGAGCCGTGGTTTCTGCGGATTATTACACCGCCGCGGGCTTGAAGCTCATGGCGCGTTTTGCATTTGACCCCAAGCGTTTCTGCGGTTCCTGCGACCACTTTGCATTCATAGGAAAAGAGGGATTGAAAATTTACGGAGAAGCGGCGATCCTTGGCGTGCAGAGCTATCCTGCAAGCCAGGACAACCCCTACGGGTACGACACGCTCATGCACAAGGTGCCGATCATGCTGGGCCTGAACCTGCCGTCGTTCGACTTCGGAAAATTCAGCATCTTCGACGTGCTTACCGGGCAGGTCGAGTACTACGGTTGCACCTACCCGAACAATTATCAATACAAGGACCAGGCTGTCTATCAGCCGGTTCCGGTCCCGTCCGGCCAAATTCACCTGGATGCCCACAACTACGCCGCTCTTGACAACTGGAAATGGGCTTTCTATGCGCAGAAAAACTTCAGGAACGGCCTTTTTATCGCGGGACAGGTCGCGTGCGACCATATCCGGAACGAATCGCCGGTCAATAATTTCTACG
>DATFYJ010000546.1:0-5776 GCA_035315105.1 Chitinivibrionales bacterium | reverse complement strand
CCGGCCTTTTACCGGTACACAGTCCTGTTGCTGCACAGCATGCCGTAGGCATCGGTGCAGCAGGAGCATGTATCGGGAACCTTTGCGGCCTTATGCATTGCCCTGAACGACGAATAGTCCCTGCCGAACCAGATTTTCCGGGCGTCGTCCTTCAGGATATTGCCGAACACCACGGGTTCGCCGCGCCGCTGTTTGTCAAACAGGAAAAACGATGTCGTTACGGAAAGGTAATCACAGGGACAGATGTTGCCCCTGATGTCGATGAACAGTTCGAGGCACTGCCGGCACCCGAGCCTTTCGGGCCGCATCCGCGGAAGATGGAGCGTCTGGCCGTTGCGCCGGGCCCGCGCAATTGCGTCGCGGAAAACCGCCTCTGCGCCGGGATTGCCCTCTTCGCGATACAGGGCCAGCTGCTGCAGGTCCCTTGAAAAGCACAGCAGGTTGGTGACGAACACGGTCTTTACGCCGAGGGAATTGACAAAATCCACATACTGCGGGAATTCTCCCAGGTTGTCCCTGTGGGCGACGAACACGGTCTTGATTGCGCTGCGCGGAAGCCCGCCCAAGAGGTCCCGGATGGTCTGGACGGTGCGTTCAAACGAGGAGCCTGTCTTGAACGCCTCCACGGTCTCCTTGTTCACGCCGTCCAAAGATACCACCACTTCGGGCACGGGAAACTTCGACAGCATGGCAAGGGTGTCGCCGGCGAAGCTGTTGCCGTTGGTGTAGACGGGAAACCGGACGGAAGGATTGATCGCCAGCACGTGCTCCACCATCCGGAAGATGTCTTTGTGGAGGAGCGCCTCGAACCCGGAGAAAAAGAAATATTCGGCACGCTCGATAAACGGCCGTATCCGCTCCGCCCGGCGCGCGAATTCCTCAAAATCAATTGTTCCCCGGGGCCCGTCCGGGATGTCGGTGCCGAACTGGTTCAGAAAGCAGTGCCGGCACCTGAGGTTGCAGCCGGACACGGTCTGAAGGATGATGGATGACGGGTAGCCGAGGATCTTGTGGTTTATGAAGCGTTTGAGCCTGACCGGAAGCATTTGTTTTCACTCCGACATTGCAAGTGACGCGCCGACGCATTAAAAGTGATTGACGAACGCAAAGGTCTTGATTGTCAATCAACTTCCCCTCTTACTAATCAGGTCATTAGTATGATGACATAAACTCTATGTCACACTGAGCATGTCGAAGGGTTCATCGAATACGAAACGGTTCGACAGGCTCACCGTGACAGATTCAATGTAGTTTTACTTATGAACTGCTTAGTAACTCCCTAATCAATTTCCCCGGGTCTTTCGCCCTCATCAGCGATTCTCCCACCAGCAGCGCCGACACTCCTGCTTTGTAAAGCATTCGCGCCTGATCCGCGTTTTCTATGCCGCTTTCGGAAACAAGCACTATGTCCCTGGGTACGTGAGGAGCGATGGCGAGCGTGGCGGCAATATTCGTCTCGAAGGTGGCGAGGTCGCGGTTGTTGACGCCGATGCACGCGGGAAGAGGGGAAAGCGCGAGAGCGCCGTTGAGCTCCTTTGGGGTGCGGACTTCAACCAGGATGTCGAGCCCGGCTTCCCGCCCGGCGCAGTACAGCTCATCCATCTGGCTTCTTGACAGAACGGCAGCAATGAGCAGCATCGCATCCGCGCCCATCACGGCCGTCTCCTCCACCTGGACCGGGTCGATGATGAAATCCTTGCGCAGCACCGGCAGCGGCGCAGCATTTCTGGCGGTCTCGAGGCATGCCCGGGATCCCATAAAGAATTTTTCGTCCGTAAGCACCGATAGGGCGGCCGCGCCTGCCGCATGGTATTTCTTTGCAATGGCCGCCGGGTCGAATTCCCGCGCGATAATACCCTTACTGGGAGAGGCTTTCTTGATTTCCGCTATAACGGCAGGCCCGCCCTCGCGGCGCAACACCTTGACAAACGGCCTCCTGTCGCCGGTTCGTCCCGAAAATTGTCTGCGCTCCCTGCGCAGACGGCGCACTTCTTCCTTTTTCGCCGCGATAATGGTGTCGAGGATCGAAGGCATAAGGGCCCGATTTGTTTGCGAGGAAAAAACGCTCTGTTATATGATCCCTGCGATAAAATTCTTGAGCAGCGCCTTGCCCACCTGCGTGAGAATGGATTCCGGATGGAACTGGACGCCCTCTATGGGATATTTTGTGTGCCGCACGCCCATAATGATGCCGTCCTTGGTCTGGCTCGATATTTCGAGACAGTCGGGACACGACTTGCGCTCGATGATGAGGCTGTGGTAGCGCGTGGCAATGAACGGATTGGGAATGTTCGTGTAGATCTTCTTGCCGTCGTGGTGGATCTCCGACACCTTGCCGTGCATGAGATAGGGAGCGCGCACGACGATGCCGCCGAACGCCGCGCCGATGGCCTGATGTCCCAGGCACACGCCGAGCAGAGGAATTTTCGGACCGAATGTTGTAATGACCTCCACGGAAATCCCCGCTTCGGCCGGCGTGCACGGCCCGGGCGAGACAACGATTGCTTTGGGGGAAAGCGCGCGGATTTCGTCGAGGGAGATCCTGTCGTTCCGCGCGACGCGCACCTCGCCCTTGTACAGTTCGCCGAGATACTGCACCAGATTGAAGGTGAACGAATCGTAATTGTCGATGATCAGAATCATCGGAGATCAGTCTCTTCCTATGATGCTTTTCGCGTCGTTGATGGCGGTGAGAAGCGCGCGGGCCTTGTTCATGGTCTCGTCGAATTCGAGGGACGGAACCGAGTCGGCCACGATGCCCGCGCCGGCCTGGATGTACGCCGTGCCGCCTTTGCACACCACGGTGCGGATCACAATGCAGGTGTCGAGGCTGCCCGAAAAGTCGATGTAGCCGAGCGCGCCGCCGTAGATGCCGCGCCGTACCGGTTCCAGTTCGTCAATGATCTCCATGGCGCGGATCTTGGGGGCGCCGGAAAGCGTGCCCGCCGGGAAGCAGGCGAACAAGGCGTCGAGCGCGTCCTTGCCGGGCACAAGAGTTCCGGAAACGTTCGACACGAGGTGCATGACGTGCGAATACTGCTCCACGTGCATCATTTCCTCGACCCTCACGCTGCCGTAAACGCTTACGCGACCCACGTCGTTTCTGCCGAGGTCGACGAGCATGATGTGTTCGGCCGTCTCCTTCGGGTCCTTGGTGAGTTCGTCGGCGAGGCGCTCGTCCTCTGCCTCGGTCGCGCCGCGCGGACGCGACCCTGCAATGGGCCGCATTTCAACCATGCCGTTTTCAACCCGCACCATCATTTCCGGGGAAGAGCCGGCCACCTGTACGCCGTTCAGGGAGAGGAAATACATGTACGGCGACGGGTTTACGGTGCGCAGGATGCGGTAGATGTCGAACGGGTTTGCGTCCACGCGCACGCTGATCCGCTGAGACGGCACCACCTGGAACACGTCGCCTGCGCGGATGTATTCCTTGCACGCCTCCACCGCCGTTTCGTATTGCTCCCTGGTGAAGGTCGACGAAGATTCCTTGACGTCGTGCACGGTCACGCCCGACGATGCGAGCCGAACCGCAAGCTTGTCTTCGAGGCTGCCGAGCCGGTGGCACGCGTCCCGGTACGCCTCCTCGAGGGGAACGCCGCCGTCGGTCTCTATGGTGGTGATGAGCAGAAGCTTGTGCTCACGATTGTCAAATGCGATGATGTCGCGGTACAAGCCGAAGAATATCTCGTCGACAAGATTTTCCTTTGGGCTTTTGTCCGGGACTTCCTCGAACAGCCGCACGCAGTCGTAGGAAAAGTACCCCACGGCGCCGCCGCACAGCCTCGGCAGCCCTTCAACACGGACCGCCCTGTAGCGTGCAAGCAGCGCGCGGAGCCTTGCTACGGGGTCGCCTTCGCCCTTTTCTGCGTTTTGCCCCGTAATTTCCCACGACATGCCGTTGCTCCGGAACGTCGCAAACGACCTTCCGCCGATGAACGAGTACCGCGCAACCTTGTCGCCGCCGGTCACGCTTTCGAGCAGGAAGCTGTACGGTTCTTCGTTGTAAAGCTTGAGCCAGACCGAGACGGGCGTTTCGGTGTCGGCCAATATTTTATGGCAGACAGGGATAATATTACCCTGACCTAGTTGGGCGAGGTTCTTTACTTGTTCGAGAGAAGGGACGATCATGATGACTGTAAGTCCTCAAAAAAATCTTGGTGGGGGAAGTATCCCCCTCGCTCCGGCCTCCTCGGCCTTCGGCCTGCGGTGTCCTGCGCTACCCCCTCCCGGGTGCACCCCAAGTGGAAGCAGTTGCAGAACCAGACTCCTGTGTGGGGGCACCCAAGGAGAGCAGTTGCACGGTTCTTTCTTTACTTTGTATCCTTCTCACTAGTTGTTGGATCACTTTGAGATTGCTTTCCCCATTACAGAAAAAACCACGTCTGTTGCTCCATAAACGCTTTCTCGGTGCCCCCGCAACCGAGGTTTCTTTCTCGCAAATCAACTTCATAGGGGGCTACCCACGAGGGGGGGGTGCCCTGCAATGGATGGGCGCTGTACGGATTTTTCAAAATTTTCTGCGCCCATCCATGCAGGGCCAGGGGGACACTTCCCCCACCAAGAAATATGTATTAATTTAAAGCAGCTAAACTTTTTCTTAATTTCTCCAGATTCTCAAGAATCCCCAGATATTTCTCGTTTTCTTTTTTCACAACTTCCGGCGGCGCCTTGTCCGCGAAATTCGGGTTCGAAAGCCTGGCCTTTGTCGCATCTGCAAATTTTTCCGTCTTGGCTATTTCCTTGGAAATCCTGTCATGCTCGACCTGTTTGTCAATGAGCCCTTCCAGCTCCAAATATACCTGATGGCCCAGAACCACGGCCTGGCCCGCAAAGCCGGGCCGCCTGGCAGCCGCGTCGACAACGGTTTCGTTGAGCCTGCAGAACATGTTGATCTCATTGACATGCGGCAAAAGCAGGCGCACGGCCTCGGAACTTGACGGAACAATAACCGCGCGGCCCTTCTTGTCCGGCGGAATGTTGTTCTCCGACCGGATGGTGCGCAGGGCGGTGATCACGTCCATAAGCAGCAGAAATTCAGATTCGACGGCGGCATTGACACGCGCAGCGTCCTGTACGGGATACGAGGCCTTCATGATGGTGTCGCTGTCGAGCAGCAACGGATACTCGACGCGCTCCCGCAACGCCTGCCAGATTTCCTCGGTGACAAACGGCATGAGCGGATGCAGCATCTTGAGGATGCTGCCGAGCACCCATGAGCATACGTTGAGCGCGTTCGCCGCGCGGCCAGGGTCGTCGGTCTGGTAGAAATCGGCCTTTTTCGCCTCGATGTACCAGTCGCAGAAGTCGTGCCACGTAAAGTCGTACAGGCTGTGGGCGGCCTCGTTGAGCCGGTACGACGAGATGGCGGCGGACACGTCTGCAACAACCGTGTTGAGCCGGGACAGGATCCACACGTCGAACGGCGCAAGGCGGTCGGCCGGCGGCAGCGCCGCAAACGAATGCCGCTCTTTGATGTTGTCCAGAAGAAAGCGGGACGCGTTCCACAGCTTGTTCCCGAAGTTCCTGCCGATGTCAAAGGTGTCGGCCGCCAGGAACACGTCCGCGCCCTGCGCGGTGATCATGACAAGCGAGAACCGGAGCGCGTCGGCCCCGGACTTCGCAATGACCGCGAGCGGGTCGATGGAGTTTCCCAGCGACTTGCTCATCTTGCGGCCGGTCGCGTCCCGCACGGTCCCGTGGAGGATCACGTCGGTAAAAGGCAGCTTTCCCGTAAAATGCAGTCCGGCCATGATCATGCGCGCCACCCAGAAAA
>DATFYJ010000545.1:0-4752 GCA_035315105.1 Chitinivibrionales bacterium | reverse complement strand
TGGCACAAAGAGATGACTCTTGACAGAATGGACTTCCTCTGCTGCGCGTTAGGGGGACCGGAGTGGTCCCGCCATAGCGGGATTGCCGGTCGACCCGGCCGACAGGCATAGGGCGATCCGGCAACGAGGCGAATAGCCGAGCCCGGAGGGAGACCGACCCCGCCAACGTAGGGACGTAGCGCTACGTCTTTACGTTGGCGGGGGAACGCCCATATTCCTAATATTTATTATACAGAAATTAAAACGGGAAAAGGGCTTTCACCCTTCTCCCGTTTTCATTCAATCCACCCAACACAATGCCCGCTGCCTTTCCCGGCAACGGGTTCACGCCACGTCGTCGACCGCCTCCACATCGTCTGTTTCGGCGGACTTTTCCTTGGCGGCAGGAGGCTCGATCTCCATCATTTCGCTTTCCCTCATCATCTGCTCAATCAGATCTTCCCTTCCTATTTGACGCAGATGGCGCACCCTCTTATATTCATTGCGGTGTTCCGGGCAGTATTTGGGATAAATGTACTGCCGGGGGTAGATCTTTACCTCGAACTGGTTGTCGCAGCCCTCAAGCGCGCAATCGAGCACCATGGTGATCACCTCGGTGTAATTGTGCTTGAAGGTCTGGTTCTTTATATTGACGTCTTCCGGCTTGGTCCGCTTGCGGATCCTGTACCTGTCCTGCCTGTGCTCGGGACAGTACTTTGAAATGTGGATGCCGAAAAAAATCTTTCCGCACCCCGGATACTGGCACTTTTTTTCGCGAAGTTTCTGGCGACGTCTTGACTTGGGTAACTGCATAGACGTTTCGCGTCCTTTCCCGGTTTGGAGGTGTTTATGCGCTGCTTAAGACTTATATTCCTAATAGTTAGGTGCAGCATGCGTGGCAGCCATCCAAATATATCGCCGAAAAGGAAATAAATCAACAACTTTCTCGGATTATTTTAGTGGCAGACCTTCGGAAATTCAATGCCTTCCACTCGTGTAATGCGTTGATAATAATTAAATTAAGACGTTATTTTCACGATAATTCTATGGCATTTACAACAAGGCAATATTGCCGGTTTTGCTTGACAGGACGGCATACCATTCCGTCAAGCCATCCGGATAGTGGCCTTTAACGCTTCGGCAAAGGAAACGGCGGCATCGGCAGCACTCCGCCGATGCCTGGAAATGCACACATGGACTCTGTTATTGAACTGCCTGACTCAATAACCAGGGACTGGATTGAAAAGGAAGGCTACGCCCTCCTTTCGCGTCCGGCCGCAGACGCGCCCGTACTCGACGCCTCCAGGACGCGGCTCATCGATTCCTCGGGCATTTCCCTGCTTTCGTATGTGGGAAGGGCGTACGCCAAAACGGGAAAAAGAATTGTCCTTCGCAATGCATCCGAGGCTGTTCTCTCCGCGCTCCGCGGCGCAGCGCCTCCGCCAGCGGACAGTTTTGACCGGCGTGTTTTGGAACAGAACATTCTGCTTCGCCTTGGCGACGCGGTCGTCACACTTTACAACACGCTTGTTCTTGCCCTGTCAATGCTCGCCGAAATTCTTTACTGGGGTACGTTCGGGCTCCTTAAAAAACGGGACTTCAGGAAGGGCGCCATAGAACAGCAGATGTTCCAGATGGGATACAAGGCGCTCGGGATTGTGGGCCTTCTTTCCTTTCTTATCGGCAACGTGCTGGCGCTGCAGGCCGCCATGCAGCTTGAGCATTTCGGCGCGGGCATCTTCCTTGCCCCCATGATCGTGATATCCATGATCAAGGAGCTTGGCCCGCTCATGACCGCCATCATCCTCACAGGCAGGAACGGCAGCGCGATCACCGCGGAAATCGCGACCATGGTCGTTGGGGAGGAAATAGACGCGTTGCGGACCATGGGCATCCACCCGATCCAGTATGTGATTATCCCCAAGTTCTTCGCCCTTTCGGTCACCATGCCTTTGCTGTCCATCACCGCGTCGCTCACCGGGCTTTTGAGCGGATACTTGGTGGCCGTGCTGTACCTCGACATTTCGTCCGGGCTTTTCATCCGCGAAATGATGAAGAACATCGTTCTTGCCGATGTCGTCGCCAATATCGTAAAGTCGATAGTGTTTTCCTGGCTCATTATCTGGATTGGCGCGTTCCACGGGTTCCGGGTGAGAGGCGGCGCCGAAGCGGTGGGCAGGGAAACCACCGCGAGCGTGGTCACGGGCATCTTTGTGATCATCATGGCGGATGCGGCCTTTTCGTTTATTTTCTGACAAGACTAAGTTCACCGCAAAGGCGCAGAGAGCGCAAAGAAATGCTTTTGTTTCAACAGCCCCGCTTTGGTTTGATTTTTTAATTCAAGTTTATCTTTGCGACCTTTGCGTTTTTGCGGTGATGTTTCCTTGCAGTCAACTAGGCGCCTGTTGTATAATGAGAAAGCATCTGCGACGCGCTTTCGTTGCGCGAATGCGTCCCGAGGGTTGTGCTCCTATGCCTGAAAATTCCGCATCGCCCATCGTCGAGGTGAGAAACGTTTCGGCCCGCTACGGCCGCCGCACCGTGCTTGACAACGTAAGCCTCACCGTGCTGCCGCGCGAGATCCGCGTGATCTTGGGGCCGTCCGGCTGCGGCAAGACCACGCTGCTCAAGACCATGGTGGGGCTGCTCGCCCGTTCGGGCGGCAGCGTGCGGCTGTTCGGCACCGAGCTTTCCGACCTTGACTCTTCGGAAACCATGGAACTGCTCAAGCGCGCCGGCATCCTGTTTCAGAACGGCGCCCTGCTCGGATCGCTTACCGTGGAGGAAAACGTGGCGCTGCCGCTCACGATGCACACGAACCTCCCGCCCGCCCTTGTGCGGGAGGTTGTGCATTTCAAGCTGTCACAGGTGGGACTTTCCCACGCGGCGTCACTTCTTCCCGAGGAGCTGTCGGGCGGCATGCGCAAGCGCGCGGCGCTCGCTCGCGCGCTTGCGCTCGACCCGCCGCTTCTGTTCTGCGACGAACCGTCGGCGGGACTCGACCCCGTGACCGCGGCAGGGCTCGACGACCTCCTTCTGTCGTTGCGGTCGGCGCTGTCGATCACCATCGTGGTGGTGACGCACGAGCTCGCCTCGATAGAAAAGATCGCCGACAACATCGTATTCTTGTACCAGGGAAGAGTTCTTTTCGAAGGCCCCTTTTCCCAGGCAAAGCGCCTGGCCTCGGGGCCGGTGTTCGACTTTTTCATGCGCAAGGAGGGCGCGGCCGCGCAGGGCCGTGCCGCATCGGAATTTCCTTTTCTCGTGGAGCGGACCGCATGAGCGATTTGACAAAGGCACAACGCGCCCGTCTCGGCATCTTCGTGGCCGCAGTGTGCGGCCTTGCGTTCGTGCTCGTGGCCATCCCCCTGGGTCTGCGCGTGTCCCACAAGGAGAAAACATACTTTGCGTATTTTGCCGGCGAATCGATGAGCGGGCTGGAGCAGGGTTCGGCCGTTAAGTTCCACGGGGTTCTTATCGGTAAAGTCGCCGCGATAAGCTACGACCCGAAAAACCTTTCGCGGGTAAAGGTGGCGTTCAAGGTGCAAAGCGATTTCCCGATGAAGAAGGACATGTACGCGCAGTCGTGGGCCATGGGCATAACAGGCCTCAACTATCTCGACATCATGGGCGGCACCAATGCCTCGCCGGAGCTTCCCCCGAATTCGGAAATTCCCACCAAGGTGTCGATGCTCTCTTCTCTCACGGGAAAAGTGGACGTGATCGTGGCAAAAGTCGAGCTTCTTCTCAACCACCTCAATGCGATTTCCGAGCCTGACAGCCTTGCGTCCATCAAGAAAATCCTCGACAACCTCGTGACGGTCACGGCCGACGCGAAGAGCTTCTTCGGCGGCGCCGGGCCCGATTTCAGGGACATAGCGAAAACGGCCCGGCAGGTGATGGGCAAGATAGACAGCATTTCGACGGACATCCACGGCGTGGCCGGCACGCTCAACAGGAGCCTCTCGGAGCAGCAGATATCCCGGATCATCACGCGCGTCGACTCCACGGCGTTGTCGCTCAAGAACCTTTCTGAAACAGTCCTTCTCATGGTAAAACAGAACAAGGAAGACATCTCGGTCTCCATGGAGAACCTGAGGGAGGCCCTCGAAAACGCCAACCAGCTCGCCAAGGAGCTGTCCGAAAACCCGTCTCTGCTCCTCAAAGGCGAACAACAGAAAGAGAGAGAACACTGACATGAGACGTCGCCGTCGCAGGATCCTGTTGTTAACGTGCGCCGCCCTTGCCGTTGCGGTGTGCTGCGGGACAATTCCTATAAAGCAATACTACGTTCTCAACTACGTTCCCCTGCGGAGCACGGGGCGCCTCCTCTCGAATCCCTATCCTTTTACCGTGCGGCTCAAGGAGTTCAGCATCGAGGATGCGTACAACCGCTCGCAGATTGTGTACCGGCAAAGCCCGTTCGAACTCAGGTACTACTTTTATAAACTCTGGGCCGTCACGCCCAACAAAATGATTACCGATCTCATCCAGAAGCATCTCGAAAGCATCAATCTTTTGAGCCACATCATCAGGCGTTACGATGAAGGGCTCAAGCCGGAGTATGAGCTGTCCGGCGTGATCGAGGCGCTTGAAGAATACGACAGCGATCAGTTGTGGTATGCCCACCTTGCGATACGGCTCTCCCTTACCAGGCTGTCGGACGGCCGGGTCATGTATTCACGGGAATTCGACAACCGCAAACGGGTGTTTCAATATTCGCCGGACAACGTGGTGCGGGAAATGTCGGCCATTCTCGAGTTCATCATGGAC
>DATFYJ010000544.1:0-3639 GCA_035315105.1 Chitinivibrionales bacterium | reverse complement strand
GCGGGCGCGCCGGACTGGGCAGAGGGCACGGCCGACATTGCTGCCGATGCCGGTTCAACAGATCCTGTTGAGGAGGTGACGGAAATCGGCGCCGGGTCGGCGCCCGTTGCGTCTCCCACTGCAGATGACTTTTCCGATTTGCAAACAGGCGGCGCGCAAACTGGCACCGCGCTGCCGGCAAGCGATACTGCTGCGGATGCCGCCTCCGTGATTGACCAGAGTGGTGCTGAGCCGGTTCTTGGTGCCGACGACCGGGACCGCATCAGAAACGAGGAACGCAAGCGGGTCGAAGAACAATATGCGCAGGAGATCCGGGCCGAGCTGCGCGAAGCTCTTGCGGCCGAGATCAGGGCCGGGCTTACCGCCGAAGTCCGGGCGGAGGTGGAGGCTAATGAGCGGGACGCAATTTACAAGAAGGAACTTGAGGCGCTCACGTCGGCGGTGCGGCGGGAATTTGCCGAACAGGACCGGTCGACGGCCGTCGAAATGCAGAGAAAGCGTCTCTTTGCCGAAATAAGCGAAAGCGTCACGAAGTCGCTTTCCGCAGAATACGAGGAAAAGGCGCGCGCCGCGCTTCGCGCGGAAGTGGAGAAAAGGATCGCGGACGATGAGACGGATCGCATCCGCACCGAGGAAACCGATCGGCTCAGGGAAACGCTGCGCGCAAGGATCATTGAAGAGGAAGCGCCGAAACTTGCCCGCCGCATGCGCGAGACCCTGGCCCGGGAAATCCGTGAAAAGCTGGAAACGGGTGAGGGGGACGTGATCCGGGAGGGAATCCTGACCGAAATAAGGACCGGCGTCCGGGATGAGCTGCTCACCACCGAGCGCGAGAGGATCCGCGCCGAACAGCTTGATAAGCTGGAGCGCGAACTGAGCGGTGAAATCATCGGCGCGGAGAAGGAAAAAATCAGATCGGCGCTCCTGGAAAAAGTGGCGCGCGAAGAGCGTGAGCGCGTCAAATCCGAAGACCGGCCCGCTATTCTGGAGGCGGAACGCAGCCGACTGCTGGCGGAGGAATCGCCTGCATTGCGCGAAGAGCTGCGCCGGAAGATACGGAGCCAGGAAATGGAGGCCATTCGCGAGTCGGTCAAGTCGGAGATTTATCTGGAAACGGTGCAGGCCATACGGAACGGACTGGAAGAAAAATACGCGTCAGCCGTAAGGGACCAGCTCGCGGGCATGAAGCAGGGGCTTGGCAAGAAAGCGCGCACCGATCTGAAAAGCGGCCTTGAGAACGATTATCTCGGGCTCACGGAAGGCGTGGAGCATCTCCTTGCGGTCCTTGCCGACAGCGAGGCGCTCAAGTCCCTGGGCCAGACCGTGACGCTTCTGTCGGACGAGAAGAAAAAGTACAAGTACTTCAACCTCAATGCCGTCCAGACCGAAAGCCTTCTGGATTACCTGAAGCGCGTTCACGCGCGGTTCGGCATATATTTCGATGACGTTGACCAGCGGGTGCGGGGCCTTATGCTCAAACTTGGCAGTCTCAAGAACAAACTTGACAGCGAGGAGTGACCAATGACCCACAGGACCATGCGGAAAAAGCGCGCTTCATCGATCGTCGCGAAGTTCGCCGCCGGCATAGGGCAGGACTCGCACAGGTTTGAGCGCAGGCGATCCGCAAAGCCGCTCGTGCTCGCCGGCGTGAAAATCCCCGGCTGCCCGGGACTCGACGGCAACAGCGACGCGGACGTGGTGCTGCACGCGGTCACCAACGCGGTTTCCGGCATCACCGGCGTCAATATTCTTGGCCCCGTGGCCGACAGGATGTGCCTCGACCGCGGCATCCGCGACAGCGGCGCCTACCTTGCAAAGGCCATGGAGGCAATGGGGTCGTGGCGCCTGTGCCACGTTTCGGTCTCAATCGAGGCGAAACGGCCGCGGCTCGTTGGCCACCTACGGGACATGCGCGCCTCCCTGGCGCGGCTCTGTTCGCTGCCGATTGACGAAATAGGAATAGCCGCGACCAGCGGTGAAGGACTCACCGCGTTCGGCAAAGGGCTCGGTATCCAGGCGTTCGCGGTGGTCACGGCGCAGCGCAGCGGGCGGCGCTAGGGGATCACAAACACTTTCTGCGCCTGTTTCTTCATGCCTTTCGTCACCGGATCCCGGTATCCGACATAAGCAAAATAAACGCCCGGCGACACGGCCGCTCCTGCCGCATTGCACAGATGCCAGTCAAAGCCGTACGTCGATTCCGCGAGCGACCGGGGCTGGCTGTTCTCTCCCTTTACGGCATGCGCAAGGAGCGTGCCGTTGATGGTGTATATCCACAGTTCGAGGAGATTTGCGCCGCGGAAAGCCATGCGTGTGTCCCGCGACTTTCGCGCCGGATTGGGATACGCGACATACGGAACCGCCGTGTCGACGGTGAATGCCCGGACAAACAGCGCGTATATTCCGGGACCGGGGGGCGAGCACTGCCACACCACATTCGATGAATCGCCTGCGGCTGCTGCGGCTGCGCAGGGGGACCATTTTCCCGACGAGGGTATATACCGGCAGAGGGCTAGCGAGGAATCCGGCACGTGGTGCAGCGCGGCGATTGCGTGCACGCCTGCGCGGAATTCCGTGATGGAAAGCTGCATCGCGGCGCCGCCGTGCAGCCACGAGAGCGGAAATTCGAGGTCGTAGAACGATCCCGCCGCGATGAGGCTGTCGCTCAAGGCCGACTGCGCCTGCGGCCCGGAAGCGCCGGTTGTCGCAACAGTCAACGAACACAGCAGGTCTGCGGCGGCGCGCACCAAGACCGCTGCGTGCGGGGCGGTTGCGGGGGCGCCGGCCGCGGCCGAGGAATACAGCGCGGTTTCCCCTTTGTGAACCGTCACGCCGCAGGCCTGGAAACCCACCGTGGCGGTCCGGGCGGTGTCGTACCGGGCGTTTACCGCGATCACCAGCGCTTCGGTAAAGTTCTGCCAATTCGGAATGGCCGTCGCTCCGAGGCCCTTCGAGGACAGGGGAAGCGTCATGACGGAGTCGTGGGCGGGCACGGAATCTTTTTTTAGAATGCAATGCACGCTCCACACCGGGCTCGTGTCGGCGTCGCCGGCCGCGGTAGTGTCGCCCGTAAAGCTGAGCCCCAGCGTGGGGTTGTCGCCAGGCTGGTGCAGGTAGGAAAACGTATTCATGCTGAAGAGGTCAACCGGTTTCGTCACCGAGCCCGAAGCGTCGGGAACGTCACTTGCGTAGGTCCAATCTCCGCCGAGCAGGGGCGCGTCGGCGATGAACCTGCCTGGCACCGCGCGCGGCCCCGTGTAGTAACTCCCGGTGTAGAAACTGCCCAGGATGTCGGCCCAGGTGCGGCTGGCGGCAGCTGAGGACTTGTCGAGATCGGGCTTGAACCTGATTGTCTGCTGGTAATTATTGAACAGCATGGTCTTGACAAAGTCTATCTTCGGCATGGAATAGGTGAATTCGTACAGATAATGGGTGGCAAGACTGTTTTTGTAAAGATCGTTGGGGTCCGGGGTCGTCCAGATGAAGGCGGGGGTGGCGGGAGCGTCAAAGAACGAAGCAGCATACTGGATGTAATCGTGCACATATTCAAAACCCAGGCCTTCCATGAGCACTGCGGTGCCTTCGAGCCACGAGGATGGAAATCCATCCAGAAACAGGTCGCCGTTGATGTCCCCGGTG
>DATFYJ010000543.1:0-2154 GCA_035315105.1 Chitinivibrionales bacterium | reverse complement strand
GAGGTGATGTGGCTGAACGGTCTGTACCAGAGCATGAGTCCCACTGCAATCAACGGATATCCGGGCTACCAGATGCAACTGCGCATCTTTGCCTTCAAGGACGGGGAACTGCCTTCCACCGCCGCCGCAGTGCAACAGGTGCGCAAGCAGGCCCAATCGGCAATGCGCGTTTTGAAGAACGGAATATCCGTATTGCTTGTCAATCCTGTGCGATCATCGCTCAGGTTCTACTCCCTCCAGGGAAAACTGGCGGCGGACTGCTCAGGTCTGGTGAGCAGAATGGGGCGAGGCGCTGCGTTCGTGCCCTTTTCCACCATGGCGAACGCGAGCGGCGCCTATATCGTGAGACTTGACAACGGACAATCGATAACAACGGACAAGGTGGTCATTCCCTATTAGAAGGAGTGTTTTATTATGATCCGAAAGCTGTTGGTATGGCTCGTATGCGTGTGGGCCGCTCTTTGCGTTATGCCCGCGAAGACCTCGGCCCAGTCCATTCCAAAACCTGGCGAACAATTTGCCCCCATTGCCACCGATGGCATGTGGACCTGGTACGGCGAGCCAAAGGCTGTTTATTATGAAGGAACACACAGACGGACCTATATGACCTGGAACACTTCGTCCGGAACAAAAGGGATAGCATATTACGATCACGACACACAAGACACGGCAAATGCATCGCTGCCGGCAATGCCCTATAACGGCAGCGACCACAATCATCCTGCCATTATCATGCGTCCCGACGGTAAAATCATCACTTTCTGCACAGGACATGATGGCGGTGAAGTCACGGAATACATTTCCAAAAATCCTGAGGATATCAAATCCGGATGGGACGGACCGTATTACCCGGGCGGCAATGGCGGCTACTGTTATTGCAATGCCGTATTCCTCAAGAACGAAGGAACAAAGGGACGTTTCTACATTTTTTACCGGGATAACACGCAATACGCCGGAGAGACGACCAATTACTGTCCTGCCTTCTGCACCAGCGACGACTGGGGTGTCACCTGGAGCGCCAAGAAACGGCTTTATGTCTATGTGGGCAGCGCCTACAAACCCTATCTCAAGTACGCCTCCGACGGGCTTTCGGAGATATACATATCCATCGAATTCCAGAACCGGGAAGGAGCCGGACAAGGCAGGCCCGATTATTTCATGAAATACCATGACGGTACTTTCTATTCTGTCGACAACAGGGTGCTCGCCACCATGGCCACGCTGCCGGTTGTCAACACACAGCTCGACACCATCTTCTACCCCTATACCTACGGCGCCGGGTTCAGCAACACCTGCTGCGACATTGCCATCGACGCCAGCAACAATCCGGTGATCCTGTACTGCTCGTTCCAGAGCACGACGCTGTACGAATACTGGTACATGCGGTGGACCGGCACATCATGGTACAAGCGGCCGCTTATCAACAGCGGGGCCTATCGCGGGGCTCAGAGCGGATTTTTCGCCGGTCTCACCTTTGACCACGAAAACCCCAATAACATCTATATGTGCAGGCAGCTTCTCAAACCGGCGGGCACGCCCTTTAACCTGATGGACACGTCGGTTGCAAATTACAAAACACTTTCCGCCGCTGATTGGGTGACGGTCGACCCGGTGCATGAGCTTGACAGATGGACAACCAGCGACGGCGGCGTCTCGTGGGACAGCCTCGCCATCACCCGGGGGTCGCTCAACAAGAACATGCTTCCCTGCGTGCCGCGCAACCACAAACCCAACATGAAGGTCGACTGCATGTGGCTCAACGGCGTGTATACGAGCATGGACGCCGCCGGTTACAATTGCGCAGTGAGAATATTCCCGTATAAAGACGGCGAATCGCTTCCGACTACCGCCGCACAGCCCGTGTACCAGTCTACGTTCACTCCGCGAGGAATGGTTTGCACAAGAACGGGGGTGACTTTCTCGTTGATACATCCGGAAAACGCTTCATGCAAGGTGTATTCGCTGAATGGCAGGATGGTGGCGGACCTGACATCGTTCGTACGGGCGATGAACGCAGGCCGTGTCACGCTCCCCTTTTCTGCGATGCACGTTTCCAATGAGGCCTGTATTGTTGACCTTGACAATGGAAGTACGAAAACCGTGGGCAGCTTTATCGTCACCAAATAAAAATGGGGGCATTATGAAATGCGAAAA
>DATFYJ010000542.1:0-6343 GCA_035315105.1 Chitinivibrionales bacterium | reverse complement strand
CAGGACGGCCGCGGATGCGGGCGTTTCCCGAAAAGTCAATCGGCCGCGGTGACCATCTTCTGTTCGCGGGCAGCTTTGAACCGAGAAAGAACCTTCTCTCGCTTCTCAGGGCGCTGTCGCTCTTGAAAAAGGAGAAAAACCTGTCGGTGCCGCTTGCCATTGCCGGTCCGGACGGATGGAAGAACAAAGCGGTTCGCTCTTACCTCGAGGCAAGCGGGCTTGCGGCACAGGTCAGGTTCCTTGGCTTTCTGAGCGACGCCGACCTTGCGCTTGAGTACCAACGGTGCAAGGCGTTTATATATCCCTCGCTGTACGAAGGATTCGGTCTGCCCGTGCTCGAAGCGCTCGCCGCAGCCGCGCCGGTGCTGTCGTCGCGCGGCACCGCCATGGAGGAGATCGCCGGCGAATGCATCGTGCTGTTTGACCCGGCCGACCCGCGCGACATCGCCGACAAGGTCGCGGCATTGTATGCCGGCGTCATCGACACGCAGGCCCTTCTTGCACACCGCGAGGCCGTGCTGTCAAGATTTTCGTGGGAGAGCACCGCAGCGAAGACGCTTGAGGCATTGACAAAGGCGTCCGTAAATCGGAACGATCCGGCCGGGCATTCCGCGCGGTGTTGACAGGAGGCGAGGGCGAACCGCGGCACGCATCTCGCAAGCATAGAATTGTGCGAATGTGAAGGAAAATGCTGTTCCGTGAAAGCCATTGCAGAGAGCCCGCAGCAATAGTATCATTACGCTAGACACGGGGCGACACGGTGTACCGCGCCTGCGTGGGCGCGTGGATTGACACACAAGATGTTTTCGGCGAAACGGGGATACCTGATTATGAAATCAAAAACCTTTGTAGACTGGTTTTATCAGAACTGCAATCACGGGGAAGACATGGCTTTTGCCCGTAAAGTGTGGGATGCATGCGAGGTTGCTGCGGAAGAGGAAAACAGAGACACTTTCGAAATTTTGCTCAAAGCCTGTGAGGCCGCCCGGGCCTATCTTGAACAGCGGGGCGTGAGAACCCGCGGAACCGTTGGAAGAACCATTGTTCTACCCTTGCTTGACGAAGCAATAAAAAAGGCCGGTTCTTCAACTGAAGCCGGGACGGTAATCGTATAACATACGGCCGCGCGAAGTGGAGCGAAGAGCGGTCTGCTTTTCAAGAAATAAAAAAAACCGCGCAGGTGCGCGGTTTTTTTTATGAATACTGCAGGCACCTGACAAGGTGCCTGCATACCGGTTCCTCATTATTGCGGCAACGTCCAATACAGGTCGTCGACAATAATATATTGTCCGGCGACAAAGGGATCAAAAGTGGCTCCCATGAAATAATCCACATTGGACAAATCACAGGTCGCGGACCATGCGGAAAGAGGAATCACTATCTCATGCCATTGTTCATCATTAACATAGCCGTAGGTTGAGGTAGCGAGGAAGGTCTGGCCCGTGTGAGTCAGATTTTCCACGAGGATTTTAATGCCGCTCGCATTGCCTTTCAACCTGACGTGAAGGCTGCACGCAACATAGGTGGTCATATTCAATGAAGCCAGGGCGCCTCCGGCGTCAACCTGGGCCCAGCCGAATCCGGCCCAGCCCACAGCGCCGGCGGTTATTCTTACCGCATTTCCCGTTCCCGAAAAATTCGGCGCTGAATCTACGGTGCAGGTTCCCGACCAGGTGAACAAATTAGTAAGGAGACCGGGAACCACGGTTGCTCCGGGTGTAGCGGAAGAACCGAAGATACCGAGCGCGGGTATCAGCGTCGAATACCAGTTCGCCGTCTTCGTAATAATGCCTGCAGGCTCGGCATCGGTATACGACACTTTCACCACATCGCTGTCCTGCACGGCAATTGCCTTGCCCGCCGCGGAAGATCCGATAGTGAATCCGAGTTTGCCGGAGTATGTTCCTGCGGAACCGACAAGCGCAAGGATGATCCCGGTGGAATCCTTCATGCTCGTTACCTTCACATTAACGGTGTCCACAACCAGATCGCTATCGATAAGCGTGATCGTGGCTTTGCTGGTCATGCCATTATAAGCGGTGGAATCCAAAGCAAGAACGCCCGCAATGCCGTGCCATGTGGCGGTCGCCGTTGCAATGGTGCCAGGAGGGACCTCATCGTTGTAGGTTACGGTAACCACATCGCCGTCCTTGACGCGAATGGTGTCGTTGCCGGCAGTGAGTCCGGGGGTAAAATATACTTTTCCGGAATATACGCCGTAGCTTCCAGCAACCGGCTTCAGAACGACGGTGGTTTTTTGCGAGTTGTAGGTGGTCGTCATGATATCAACGTCGAGCGTGGGTGCGCTCATGTCAAGGTCGGTGACGGTTATGGTCATGGGCTTCGCGATGCTGGTATAGGTCGCCGCATCAAGAGCAATTTTGCCCTTTGCACCGCTCCAGGTAATTTGAGCGGTCCTGCTTCCGGCCGGGAAAGCGTCCGCGTAGGTAATGGTCACAAGGTCGCCGTCTATCACCCTGATGGTATCGATGTCGGCGACGGTTGTCGAAAAGTAAAGAGGGCCGGTAAATGTTCCTTTTTTCCCGGTAAGCATCAGGTTTATCCCCTTGGGATAAGCGCCGCTTGTCACTTTCACCGTAACTGAAGTATCCGCAATGTCCGGGTCAAGGAGGGTTACCGTAAGCGGAGCATTGCTTCCGGTGACCGTGGTAGCACTGACCGTGATTTTCCCTTGAAACCCGACCGGCGCCGTTCCGCAGCCCACCATACACAATGCGACAAGCAACGTACTTGCGCCAAGAATTGTTAATAGAACTTTTTTCATCCGGTCCCCCTTGAAAAAAGATTGATTGTTTATAAAAAAAATAAAAAAAAGAATCCAGCTTCCCGATTCTTGCTGAAACGTTCATCGTCTCATGAAAAAATCAAAGCAGTATTGGGGTGATTGACATTTACTTAGACGTTGTTAAAATATGTAGGTTAAATTGGTTTAAGCAAGAAAAAAGTGGTGTCGCGCTCGCAGCCGGACCTGAGCGACCGCTCGGCCAATCGTTTCGCATAGGTGGCAGGCATGGAAAACGGTTCGTTTCCGTTGGGCGTCACGAGACGGCACCTGGAGCAGAGGCAGTGCACAGGAATTGGCCGGTGATCACTCAGGGGAGCTTGGAGGTAGGCGGCACAAGATTGATGGAACCATTTCGGCAGGGCAGCATCACATTGAAAACTGAAAGGATACCTTCTGAGGTAAGGGGTCGAAGGTGAGGGTTGGGAGATTTTTTTGGAACGATTGCGGGATGCCCCCCCCCCAGAATTCATCACCCGGCTAAAAAGCTCGCGGCGAAGATCGGATAAATTTGTTTTTGTTTCTTTGCTTCAACTTACCTCTTGTCAAGGTTGCCTGTCTTGACCTTCTTCCTCCGGCCACCCAGGCCAACCTGGGTTCTTTATCTGCTCAAGAAGAGCTTCGTCGAGAATCCAATTCTTCGTAGCGGCATCCCACACCGTTGCAAGTTTTTCGGGCCAATTGGTCCGTATGTGGCGTAAAACCGCTGCGTCAAGTTTCGTCTTGTGAAATGATTTGACTTCATCGAGATTGGTCCCCCGAAGATCGGCGCCCCCGAGGTTGGCTTCCGGAAGGTTGGCCTTCCACAGGTTTGCTCTCCGAAGATTGGCTCCTTCAAGATCCGCTCCTCCAAGGTTGGTTCCGCTAAGGTTGGCTCCCTCAAGGTTGACCATGCGGAGGTCGGCAACGCGCAGGTCTGCTCCTCCAAGGTTGGCTTCCTCAAGGTTGGCTCCCTGAAGGAAAGCGCCTCCAAGATTGGCGCCTCCAAGATTGGCTCCCACAAGGTTGGCGCTCACAAGATTGGCTTCCCGAAGGTTGACTTCCCAAAGGTGGGCGTTTTCGAGATCGGCCTGGGCGGCCTTGTTTTCTTCTCTCCATTTATTCCATTTTCGTACGCCGGATTTTAGGAGGGCGATATGATCTTGAGAAGCCATTGTCGAGGTCCTCTTGTTCTCGTTTTTCCGGAAACAACGCTACCGTGAGGCATCCGCAATGATGTGCTCGGATTAATATCCGCTGATGATTCCCCGATCCCCGCTGTTTGAAAACGAAATCTCTTGGCCTACCATTGAAAGGTGCTGAGCGCCATCCAAGCAGGCAACCTCCAAAAAGCGTGCCAGTGTGGTTTGACGGCAGTTTTAGCTCTTAAGGGCAACAAGGTATTGTGACCTCTTCCTTGTTTGTTGCTGTGACGATGTAGAACGGAATGATTACTTATGCAAGATGCATTGCGTTATGCATTTTCGCTGGGAACAGGAGCCTTGTTGGATGAGCATGTTGGCCGCTTCCGATGTTACCCTTTCACCATTTTCACCGGGTCTTCTCCTACTGATGGGAAAGGACTGCCCAGCCAAGCTCTACCTTGACCCAGATAGTTTCCTGAATTGTTTGCCGGGGCGATGGAAAAAGCCAAGAAAACATCGCGAATTCCGGATTCTTATGTCTTGACACAAAAATGCCATGCACCTATTTTTATTTGCGCTCCAGGGTTCCTCCCCAGTGGGTGGCAGCCTGGGCTTAAATTCTGCTACCGATTCATGGTTGCATCTTTCCGGCATTTTCTCCGGAGTCATCATGGGGGGTGTTTCGCGCGCCCCGAACAATGAGGTAATTATGAAATTTTCGGTGGCGTGCAACTTCGATGACGCCCTGCTGGAGGGTCTGAGACCCTATCCAGTCTACGAGCTCTTCGGCAAGCTTACCGTCGATCACTTCGGGGGTGGGCGACCTTCCTTCTACTTGCCTTCAGTCAAGGCCGACAGGTTGAAATCCTACGTCGAGGCCTGCCACCGCCAGAACATCGCGTTTAACTACCTGCTCAACGCATCGACCATGGGCAATCTGGAATTCACGCGCCGGGGGCAAAAAGAATTTACCAGGATGATCGAGTGGCTGGATTCCATGGGCGTTGACTCGATCACCGTGGCGAGTCTGTTCTTCCTCAAGACCATCAAGATGCGTTGCCCGCGGATGAAGGTTCGCATCAGTTCCCACAGCTTCACTGACACGCCGCGAAAGATACGGTTCTGGGCCGACGCGGGCGCAGACTACATCGTGATATCCGAGGTGGGGATATACCGGGAATTCAAAGTGCTCGAGGCCATGCGGAAAGCTGCGGGCGATGCAGTCGAGCTGCAGCTTATCGTCAACAACTGGTGCAGGCAGGACTGCGCCATCGCAGGCTTCCACGCGGCCGCGCTCAACAGTGCCTCGCAGAAGAATTCTCGCGGGTTTCCGCTCGACTACTGCTTCATCTACTGCAATTATCTTCGCTTCACTGAGCCCGTCAATTTCCTGCGTGCCAATTGGATTCGTCCGGAGGACCTTCGTTACTACGAGGACATCGGCTACGAGAACTTCAAGATCGTCGAGCGCAACACTCCCACGCGGATTCTCTTGGAGCGTGTCAAGGCCTACCACCACCGGCGATACGATGGAAACCTCCTCGATTTGCTCCAGAACTACGCGTATCCCCACGAGAAGTTCTCTGAGCACGAGATGGAGTTCTTTTCGACCTGGCGCCTCATCAAATATTTCATGAAACCGGCGGCCGTGAACCTTTTCAAGTTCATAAAGGTGATAAAGTTCGGGAAAACCGCCAGCATAATGTATCCGCTCCAGGGCCCGAACCCCGTGTTCATCGACAATCGGAAGTTGGACGGGTTCCTGGAATCTTTTCGCGCAAACGGCTGCGCGGCCCGCGACTGCAACGAGTGTTTGCACTGCCAGCGGTGGACCGAGAAGGCGGTGACCATCGATCCGCAGTGGAAATCCGCACTCAAGGAGGTTTTCGACGAACTTCTGGGTGAACTACACTCCGGCGCGTTCTGGGAACCATATTACAAATCGGCAGTCGGGTTTACAAAAAAGATGTCAAAGAAATTCTTGCAACGCAGTGCGCACTGTGCGTAATGGCAAGTGACCTCCCGATATGCGTCGTGGGCGCGGGACCGGGCGGCGCGACAGCGGCACGGTTGCTTTCGGAGAACGGCTGTCGATGTGTCAAGCTTCTTGAAAAGAGGTCCTGGCCGAGACCAAAGACGTGCGCCGGGGGAATCGGCCCGCGCGCATGCGCGTGGCTTTCCCGGCAGGGCCTGCTCGCGGATCTCCCCCCTGCTGCGGCAACGAGAATTTCGAGCCTCTACTTCACGGCGCCGTCAGGCAGGAGCGCCCGCTTCGTCTCCCCGGGTGAAATGGCGCTGGTGGTTCCCCGCGATCGTTTCGACGACTTCCTGGTTCAGCGAGCCGTACACGCCGGCGTCGATTTTAGGCCGTCCGTGAAAGTTTCGGCAATCACTCACCTCAAGGGCGGCGTCGTTC
>DATFYJ010000541.1:0-4915 GCA_035315105.1 Chitinivibrionales bacterium | reverse complement strand
GTCAAGGAGGAGCATGCTTCACGGATCGTGGTGGGACTACCGCTCGGCACCGACGGCGGTGACACGACAATGTCGCTGGAAATCCGTGCGTTTGCCGCGCAGCTTGCGCAGAAGACCACGGTGCCGGTCGATTTTGTCGACGAGAGTCTGACGTCGGTGCGGGCCAGCGACATCCTTCTTGACAGGAAGAGAAAGTCGCGCAGGAACAAAGGGAATATCGACCGGATTGCCGCATGCCTCATCATTGAGCAATTCCAGAGGGAATCGCCGTCACCATCCGGAGTGTAAAACCGGAAGGACCCTGATGTCCGCCCTTTATGTTGTTTCAACGCCCATAGGAAATCTTGACGATATCACCGTCAGGGCAAAAAAGATTCTTGCCACGGCCGGTATCGTTCTTGCAGAAGACACCCGAAGATCGCGGGTGCTTCTCGACCACATCGGCGCTGCGCCGCAGATGATGGCGTTCCATGATTTCAACAAGGAAAAACTCGCGCCGCGCATCATTGCCATGCTCAAAGAAGGGCAGGACGTTGCAATCATCTGCGACGCGGGAACGCCGGGCGTTGCGGACGAGGCGTTCTATCTCGTGCGCGCGGCTGTGCGGGAAGGCATACCGATTGTTCCGGTGCCGGGAGCGTGCGCGGCCATCGCAGCGCTGGCGTGCGGCGGCCTTCCCACCGACAGGTTTATTTTCGAGAACTTCCTTCCCGTTAAGAGCGGCGGGCGCCGGCGTTTCTTCGAGGGAATGCGCAGCGAGCCGCGGACGGTTGTCTTCTATGAAGCGCCGTTCCGCATTGTTAAGGTGCTTGAGGACATGAAGGAAATTCTGGGCGCGGTATCGGTGGTGATTGCGCGCGAGATCACCAAGGTCCACGAGGAGTTTCTTCGCGGCACCCCCGCGTCCCTGCTTGCGCATTTTGCACAAAAGCCTCCGCGGGGCGAAATGGTGGTGATGTTTAACACGCGTGTCCCGCCCTATGGCGCGGGCGACACGGACGGACCTGCTTTGGAACAGCCTCGGCCTCAAACTTCTATAAAGTCAATCCAAGTCTCCTAATGAGTCCGAGCATGTCTTCGGGCAGCGGCGCCTCAAGCGACAGCGTCTCCCCCGTCACCGGATGCACAAAGGTAAGCCTGCGGCAATGGAGCGCCTGACGCGGAAACTCCAGCAGATGCAAATGACCTTTCGGATCGCTGCGCCATGCCAGGTAATCCGACTCCGGCATGCCGTAAAGCTTGTCGCCGACCACGGGGTTGCCGATGCCGGCAAGGTGGATCCGGATCTGATGCGTCCTCCCGGTGAGCGGTCTGGCTCGCACCAGGGAGAAATTGCCGGCGCTGCTCACCCTCTCGATGACGGTGCTCGCGGCCTTCCCATGCGCCGAATCCACGGCGAACTTGTAATGCACGGCCGAAGCCATGTCGGGACCGATCGGCAGGTTCACCGACAGCGTTTGTTGGGACAGTGCGTTGTGGACCACCGCGACGTACTCCTTTTCGACCGCTTTCGCCGCAAAGGCCCTATGCAGGCTCCGGAGAGAGTCTGCGCTCTTTGCAAACAACACGAGTCCCGATGTTTCACGGTCAAGCCTGCTCACCGAGTGGATTGACGAATAGGCTGGATTTCCCGAAGCATGACGAAGCAAAAAGACCAGGTTCCTGGTAATCGATATGCCAGCCCGGTGAACCAGAAGATTGCCGGGTTTGTTGATCGCAACAATCCACTCGTCCTCGTAGACCGTCGCGTAGTTGGTATCCGCTTCCGGCTCGACAAGTTCCGGCAGCATATAGGTGATCCGATCGCCCGTGCCCACAACAGCGTCGGGCGCCGACGGATTATTGTTCACGAGAACGCGCTGATCCAGAATCCTTTCCTGCCATTCCTCTTTGGTAAGATAGGTGAACCGGCCGGCCAGGTATTCAACCAGCGGCAGCTTTGCGGAATGTGCCGCAACACTTGACGAAAGCATCATATTTCATTGATATGCAGGGGTTTATACCCCGAGTAGTTCTGGGTGAGATACTTTATGAAAATTACCTCGGTTCGCACGTTCCTGTCGATGTTGATGATAAGTCTGTCGATGTATTCCCGGGCGATGAATAATCCCCTTCCGTGAGAATCATATGCGCCGAGCGGCAACCCAGTTTCGCCGCGCGTGACCTGCCTGTTGAGCCAGTAAAGCACATCGTTCTTGCTCAGCCTGCCTCCGCTGTCAATTACGGAAATGCCGAACTTTTCCATGTCCGCAATGAGCGTGACGCGCGGCGCTTCGTTTTCGGTCATTTCAAAATTGTAGACCCATTCCTGTTTGTTGCCCGAGTTTTCTTTCCTGATGCCGTAAAAAACCGCGTTGGCGATCAATTCGACAAGCACAAGCTCAATCTTCTTTGCATTGGAGACGTTGGGGAGATGCGATACTATTTCCTTGGCGTATTCGTCGAGCCTGTTTCCCTTCCGAATGGCAAAGGTTTTCTCCAGTATCGGTTTTTCAAAGTACTTTGACAAACCGAAGATATCACCGGAAAGAAGGCTTTCAAGGATGGCGGATAACTCTTGGAAGTCAAAGGGCGTGGACTTGACAAATATGTTTCCCACGTCGTGTTTCATGGCAAGTTCGAGATAGTCTTCAACATTGTATGCGGTAATGAGAACCCGCTTAATGCCCGGATACGATGCGCGCACCTCCTTGAGCAGTTCAAAGCCCTTCATCACCGGCATGTTGATGTCCGAGAGGACAAGGTCGACGGCGTGATTGGGCAGAAACGTGTCGAGCGCCTCTCTACCGTTTGCAGCCCCCAGCGCGGAATATCCCTCCATCTCCAGGTAGTCAACGATCATCTCCCTCATTTCCTTTTCGTCGTCGACCACCAGGATGCATTTGTCAGTCTTTGAAAACACGGTCATCGCCGTCTCCGGACGCTTTTTATCGGTTCAGGGTTTGCACAAGATCGTATTTTGTTAGCCGATGAGCAGTTCTACTGAACATCCGCCTCGCCCCGCCGGGACCTTCCCCGTCATCAACGATTGGCTGCTGCTCCCCGGTCTTGTGGGATGGGTCGGACTTTCGGCCGGTATCCTGTCAGGGTACTATGTACTCCGGCCCGTGCATTTGTCCTTGATATTGTATGATATCGTTTTCCCTTCTGCAATCTTTTTGTCGGTGTGCGCCGGCCTGCTGTGCGCCCGTCCGCAGGCGCGGTGCGTTGCCTTTTTCCTGGCCGGCGCGGCCGCTGCAGGATGGTCCGTTGGCGGCCAGCAGGCGGAATACTTCCGGGCGCGGCCGTTTTTGTCTGGTGCAGCGCACGCAGCGTTGAACGGAACCGTCATTTCGTCGCCTGAAGTCTCCAACGGCGGCTTCGTATTTCTTGTCAGAAGCGATTCCCTTTTTTCAAGGAACGCAGGGTCTGCTTTCCGGCACCGGGTGATTGAATGCCGAAGCGCGCAAGAGCCTTGCATTGCAGGGAAGGTCATGCTTGCCGGACGTTTCGTGCCTCCGCGACCCGCACTCAATCCCGGCGCATTCGACGACTATCTTTACTGCATGTCGCGCGGTGTCTGGGGAAGGTTTTACTGCGACTCCATTGTCTCATGCAGGGAAAACCACGGGGCGTGGCAGCGGCTAACGGGATTTGCCCGCCGCACGGTGTACCATGCCGCTGAGCGGGTTCGAAACAGCGACTACCGCGCAATCATTGTCGCATCGTTCCTCAATGACAGAAGCGATATTTCCGACAGCATGAAAAGTATCTTCTTCAAGGCAGGCATTTATCACCTGCTTGCCCTGTCCGGATTCAATGTCGCCATCGTTTCCGCCGCGCTTTTCGCGCTCCTTCTGCTGGTGCCTCTTCCACGGGAAGCTAAAGCCGGCATTGTTATTATCTTCGTTTGGTCGTATCTTCTTTTTATAGGACCGATTCCCTCGCTTTTCCGGGCTGTCGTCATGACAACCATGGTGATGGTTTCGTTCCTCTTTCAAAGAAGGCCCCAGGTACTCAATTCGCTGGGCATCGCGGGAATCGTCTGGCTCCTTTTTTCGCCATTGTCGCTCCTGACGCCCGGTTACCAGCTTTCCTTTTGCGCAACCGCCGGAATTGTACTGCTGTCTCCTGTCTTCATAAGGCTTTGGCGCGATGTTCCGGGATTCCCTGCAAAGAAACTTTTTTCGCCGCTGGCCGCACCTTGTGCTGTTTCGCTGGCCGCGTTCCTGGCATCTGCGCCGGTTCTTGCATACCATTTCGGGACGCTCTCGCTCTCGGGAATCATGGTAAACCTGTTTGCGGTTTTCCTCATGTCGGTCTCGATGTGGATTTCCATGGCGGGATTCATTCTTCAGATTGTGTTCCCTCCCCTCGTGCCTTTGGTGATGGCCGCGGCGGAATGCTGCGTCGGATTGATGATAGGCAGCGCAGCGGCGCTGTCGGACTCGCAGCTCTCAGCAATCGAGCTGCCTCGTCTGTTGCCCGCAGCGTATGCTCTTTTCGGAGTTTTTCTACTGGGAATCTGCGCCGTACGGCCCGCCACGGTGAAACGTTACTTTTGCGTTGCGGGAATTGGTTGTGTCGTTGCGCTTGCCGTACTTGTGGTATGGCAATGGCGCAGTGTTCCGTCGCAGGTGGTATTTTTCCGGATAGCAAAGTCGGATTGCGCAGTCGTCCGCTGGCCCAATCACGGCGTCTGGATCGCCGGCCTTGACGGCAAGGCAATCTCCGGAACAACGTACGCCAGGGTCATTGAACCCTGGCTCAGACAGGCGCCTGGTCCGGGCATCAATACGATCGCACTTTCGGGCGACCCCTGCAGCATGGTGCAGGCTGTCGAACCTATACTGATTGACAATCACGTTCAGAGAATATTCGCCTCCGAAAGCGCCTTTTCGTCATGCCCGGACTTTCTCGCGTTCGCCCGGGAATA
>DATFYJ010000540.1:0-2718 GCA_035315105.1 Chitinivibrionales bacterium | reverse complement strand
GTTGTACGTAGGGAACCTTCCTTACAGCGTAAGCGACAGCTCGCTGCAGGAAATGTTCGCAGGGTTCGGGACAGTAGCCTCGGCCAAAGTCATCACCGACCGGGACTCTGGAAGGTCAAAAGGGTTCGGCTTCGTGGAAATGGGTTCGGACCAGGAAGCACAGGCAGCCATCGCAGCCATGAACGGCAAGGAGCTGGAAGGCCGCGCACTCACCGTCAATGAGGCCCGTCCCAAGCCGGAAGGCGGACGCGGCAAAGGCGGGTTCGGAGGAGGAGGCGGCGGCGGACGCTGGTAAGCAGAGCCTTACCGGAAGGTTGCGGTTTCCGATAAAAGATCCCGTTTCCACCTGCGAAGGCAGGGAAACGGGATTTTTATTTTTCTGTGGAATTTTACTTCTGCTTCTTCTGTATCTTTGCCCACGTATCCTTCAGCGACGCCGTCCTGTTGAAAACGGGCTTCCCGGGTTTTGAGTCGACCGAATCCGCGCAGAAGTACCCCACCCGCTCGAACTGGAACCTGTCGCCCGGCTTTGCATCCGCGAGCGCCGGCTCCAGGCGTGCGCCGTTCACTGCGACGAGCGACTGCGGATTGATGAGCGATTTGAAATCCATGCCCTCGGCAACGTCCGCCGGGTCTTCCTTTGTCAGGAGATAGTCGTAGAGCCGGATTTCTGCGGACACGGAATGCTGCGCCGACACCCAGTGCATGGTTGACTTTGGTGAACGGCCGTCGGGCGCGGAACCGCCCCGCGTGGCGGCATCGTAGGTGCAGTGCACGGCGGTCACGTCGCCCACCGCGTTCTTTTCAACGGATGTGCACGTGATGAAATACCCATACCGCAGCCGCACTTCCCTGCCGGGCGACAGACGGAAAAATTTCCTGGGCGGATCGAGCATGAAATCGTCTTTCTCAATGAAGAGCACTTTCGAGAACGGCACCTTCCTGCTCCCCATCGAAGGGTCCTCGGGGTTGTTCACCGCGTCAAGATTCTCGGTTTTTCCCTCCTGATAATTGTCGATGACGACCTTGAGCGGGTGCAGCACAGCCATGGCCCGCGGCGCGCGCCTGTTGAGGTCGTCTCGCACGCAGTGCTCCAGCAGTGCCACCTCCACCATGCTGTCGCGCTTGGCAACGCCGATTTTTTCGCAGAACGCGCGGATCGCCTCGGGCGTGTACCCGCGCCGCCTCATGCCGCAAATCGTGGGCATGCGCGGATCGTCCCAGCTGCTCACATATTTCTCCTCCACGAGTTGAAGCAGTTTGCGCTTGCTCATGACGGTATAGGTGAGATTGAGTCGCGCGAACTCCCGCTGCTGGGGCACGCACGGCACCGGCGCCTGCCTCAGGAACCAGTCGTACAGCGGACGGTGGTTTTCGAATTCCAGTGAACACAGTGAATGCGTGACGCCTTCGATTGCGTCCTCATTGCCCTGCGCCCAGTCGTACATAGGATAGATGCACCATGCATCGCCCTGGCGGTGGTGCGGCTTCTTTACAATACGGTACATGGCGGGGTCGCGCATGTTGAGGTTCGGCGACGCCATGTCTATTTTTGCCCGGAGGGTACGGGAGCCGTCCGGAAATTCGCCCTTGAACATGCGCTCGAAAAGATCGAGATTCTCGTCCACGGTGCGGTTGCGGTACGGGCTTTCTTTTCCCTGCTGTGTGAGCGTTCCGCGGTATTCGCGCATCTGGTCCGCAGAAAGGTCACACACGTACGCCGTGCCAGCCTTTATCATGTGCACCGCCCACTGGTACATCTGCTGGAAATAGTCCGATGCATAATAAAGGTGCTTTCCCCAGTCGTAGCCGAGCCACCGCACATCCTGCTGTATGGCGTCCACATATTCCTGGTCTTCCTTGCTCGGGTTGGTGTCATCATAGCGCAGGTGGCATTCGCCGCCGAATTCCATTGCCATTCCGAAATCGATGCTTATGGCCTTGGCGTGTCCTATGTGCAAATAGCCGTTAGGCTCCGGCGGGAACCTCGTCACCACTTTTTTCACCTTGCCTGATGCGAGGTCCTGCGCGATGATGTCGCGGATGAAGTTTGCGGTTTTTTCGGATTCCGGGGCGGGGGATTGTTGATTTGTTTTTTCTTCAGCCATGATATTTTCTCTTTTTTCCTTTTTGTTATTATAAAAAATTGGGCGTTCCCCCGCTTTGCGGGGTCGGTTCTCCTTCCGGTCTCGGGCTCCGCCCTCGGGCCGCCACGGCCCTATGGCCCACAGGGCCGGGTCCGGGCGGCATCCCGCTTTGGCGGGACCTCCAGTCGCCCCTAACGCGCGGCAACAGATTTCTTTTCAGTCAATTACTTTTCCCGCCAATCGGTATCTCGGGAGTCATTTCCCGCTTCTGCTTCTTTTCAACTATTCAACTTTTTCTCGGGGGAAACCTCCCCCACCAATTTATTTATTATCTGCTATTTTATCAATAGCCTTTCTTATTCTCCTCACCACGGTTTCTTTTCCCAGAATTTCCATCATCTCAAACAGCCCCGGCCCAAAACTCACGCCGCTAACGGCCAATCTCGCAGGATGAACAAGTTCTCCTATTTGTGAACCCGTATCAAAAGCGCATGCATGAAAAAGAGCGTCAAGGGAATCCTTGGAAAAGGGTTCTATCTCGGAAATCTTGTTCACGAGAATTTGTAGAACCTCTGCCGCCTTTGGAATGAAATGCTTTGCCGCCGCCTTTTCCTCGTAGGTTTCCGGGTCG
>DATFYJ010000539.1:0-9106 GCA_035315105.1 Chitinivibrionales bacterium | reverse complement strand
TTTGCCGTCTCGGTGAGCTGCGCCTTTCGCAGCGAGGCCTCGGGGTCCTTCACGCCGGATAGCTTGGTGTAGATGGTGTACACTTCGAGCGCCTTTGCGGCGTTGCCGGACTTGTCGTACGCCTCGCCGAGCAGCTTCATCACGGTGGTGGTTCCCGTGTGCTTCTGCGTGAGCTTGGCGTTGATTTCGCGGAACCGTTCAAAGAGCTCGATTGCCTTTTTGTAGTCCTTTGTAAAGGAGCATGCCTGCCCGTACACATAGATGAACTCGATCGACTTGGCGGCGTCGCCGGTTACAAGAGAAAGGTATTTCACCGCTTCTTCGTAGTTCTTTGCGGCAAACGCGGCTTCGCCCACGGAACGCGCCACAGACACGTCCTTCGGGTTCTTGTCGAGGTACTTCTTGTACATCGACAGCGCCTGCGACGCCTTGTTCTGCTTTGTGTAGAGATCGCCGAGGGCCTTGTAATCGGCGGTGGCGTCCGGGTTCATGGCGATCGACTGCTCGTAGGAGATCACGGCCTCGTTCACATCGCCATTCTTGGCCTGGCACAGCGCAAGCGACGAAAGCACGCTCACGTTGCGCGTGTCAAGGGCGAGTGCCTTCTGGTACATGGCGACCGCCTTTGCGTACTGCCCCTCTTTCTGGTAGATGCCTCCGAGCGAGGAGTACATTGTGGCGTCGGCTTCGCCCGCGGCGACCGCACCCGCGAGGGCCTTGCCGATTTCATCGGGCGTGCCGCGTGACATCACGAGCTCGCAGTAGCGTTTGTAAAATCCCTTGAGCGACGGGTCGGCCTTGAGCGCGGCCCGGTAGGCGGAAAGCGCGTCGGCCAAATCCTTCTGCTCGTAGAGCATGTCCCCGAGGCTCTTCTGCGCGCTAGCATCCGTTGGATTGAGCGCAACGTACTTCTTGAGGTTGGCCGTGGCATCGGCGGTGTTGCCGGCCTTCTCGGCAATTTCGTACAGCGTCTTGAATACGTCCGGATTCGTGGGCGTGAGGACCGCGAGCTGCCGGAATATCTCCGCCGCCTTCGTGCAGGACTTGCTCTTGTAACATGCCTGGCCGTACAGGAGCAGATAAGCGGAGGTTTTGGCATCGGGGCCGGTCACCATGCCGAGGTATTTGACCGCCTCGTCGTAGTCCTTGGTCTTGTTCTCGTACTCGCCGACGGCCATTGCCGTCTTGTAATCGGAAGGATTTTTCTCCAGGCATTTCTTGTACATGTTCATGGCCTGGTCGGTCTTGTTCTGCTTCATGTACAAATCGGCAAGCATCTTGTACTGCTTGATGTCCTGCGGATTGAGCGCCACCACCTGCTCGTAGGAGATGGTCGCCTCTTTCACGTTGCCGCTCTTGGCCTGGCAATAGGCGAGCGAGGAGAGCGCGTCGGTGTTGCGCGGGTCAAGCTGCAGGGCCTTCTGGTACATTTCGATCGCTTTCGGATAATTCGCGGATTTCATGTACACGGCACCGAGCGTGGCGAACATGGGCGCGTCTGCCTCGCCCGCGGCGATGGCGCCCTTGAGCGCCTTGACAATCGCTTCCTGCACGCCCCCGGCCGTCACGAGTTCGACGTACCGCTTGTAAAAGCCCTTGACCGACGGGTCGGCCTTGAGCGCCGCATCGTACGCGGCGAGTGCGCCGGCAGTGTTCTTCTCCTCGTACAGGATGTCACCGAGGTTTTTCTGCGCCGAGGCGTCGGTAGGCTTGAGGCTCAGGTATTTCTTGAGATAGCCGGACGTCTCTTTCTTGTTGCCGCCCTCCTTGGACGAAATGTCGTACAGCATCCTGAACACTTCCGCGTTGAGCGGCGTGAGCTTGGCAAGTTCAAGAAGGACCTCGGAGGCTTTCTTATTATTTTTGGCGTTGTAGCAAGCCTGGGCGTATTTGAAGAGGAACTCGGCGCCCTTGGCCTCGGCTCCGCCCACCATGCCGTAATACTTCATCGCCTCGTCGTAGTTTTTCTGGCTGTTCAGGTAATCGGCGACCGTGAGCGCGACCTTGAAATTGGTCGGCCGCTTCTCGAGGTATTTCTTGTACATTGAGACGGCCTGGCTTGTTTTCTGCTGCTGCATGTACAGGTCGCCGAGGGTCTTGTAGTCGTCGATTGCCTCGGGGTTCATGGCAACGGACTGTTCGTAGGAAACGACCGCGTCGTTGACGTTGCCGTTCTTGGCCTGGCACTGGCCCAGGGCCGAGAGGATCTTCACGTTCTTCGGGTCAAGTGAAAGCGATTTCTGGAAGTATTCCACCGCCTTGACGCATGCGCCTGCCTTCTGGTTGATGATGCCGATTGCTTCGTACATCTGCGCGTCGGCCTCGCCCGCGGCGATGGCGCCCTTCATCGCGGCGACCACGTCCTTCGGCACGCCTTTGGTCGACACGATCTCTACATAGCGCTTGTAAAAGCCCTTGATCGCCGGATCGGCCTTGAGCGCGGCCTGGTACGCGGCGAGCGCGGCGTCGAAATTTTTCTGATCGTACAGCAGGTCGCCCAGGTTCTTCTGCGCGGCCGCATCGCCGGGCTTGAGGGAAACATATTTCTTAAGATAAGCCGCCGCTTCCACCTTGGAGGCGCCGCTTTCAACAGCGATATCGTAGAGCGTCTTGTCAACTTCCGCGTTGAGCGGCGTGATGGCGGCCAGCCGGTTGAGAACCTCGGTAGCCTTCTTATAATTCTTGGCGAGGTAGCACGCCTGGCCGTAGCGGAATAGGAATTCCGGGTTCCTGGCGTCGGCCCCGCCGACCATGCCATAGTACTTGAGGGCATCCTCGTAGTCTTTCTGCGCAAACGAGTAATCGCCCACGGCCTTGGCAACGGCGAAGTCGGTTGGTTTCTTTTCGAGATATTTCTTGTACATGGCGATCGACTGGCTGGTCTTGTTCTGCTTGGCGTACATGTCGCCGAGGGCCTTGTATTCGTCAACCGCCTTGTCGTTCATCGCCACGGCCTGCTCGTAGGAAATCACGGCCTCGTTCGTGTTGCCGCTCTTGGCCTGGCACTGGGCCACGGCCGAGAGGATGGCGACGTTTTTCGGATCTATCTGAAGCGCCTTCTGGTACATGTCGATCGCCTTCGCGTACGCGCCCTGCTTCTGGTACACGTTGCCGAGCGAACTGTACATGGCCGCGTCGGCCTCGCCGGCCGCCACCGCGCCGGTAAGCGCCTTGACAAGCTCCTCCGCCGTGCCCTTCAATCCGACCAGCTCGACATAGCGTTTGTAAAATCCCTTGATGGCCGGATCTGCGGCGAGCGCCGCCCGGTAGGCGGCCAGCGCGCCCGCGTTGCTCTTCGCCTCGTACAGCATGTCGCCCAGGTTCTTCTGCGCCTCGGCGTCGCCGGGCTTGAGCGCCGCGTATTTCTGCAGATACGACGCGGACTCGGTCTTAGGGCTGCCGTCCTTGGAGGCAATATCGTAGAGCGTTCTGAATACCTCGGCGTTTTTCGGCGTGAGCGCCGAGAGCTTGACAAAGAGTTCCTTTGCCTTTTTATAGTCCTTCACGGAATAGCAGGATTGGGCGTAGCGGTACAGCAGGTCGGCATCGTTCGTTTCGGCGCCGACGATCATCGCGAAATACTTGATGGCCTCGTCGTAGTTTTTCTGGCCGTATTCGTAGTCGGCAATGATCTTTGCAATCCGGCGGTCGGCCGGTTTCTTGGCCAGATATTTTTTATACACATTGACCGCCTGGCCGGTCTTCTTCTGCTGCAGGTACAGGTCGCCGAGTTCCTTGTATTCCTCAACGGCCTTGTCGTTCATTGCAATGGCCTGCTCGTAGGAAATTACCGCTTCGTTCACGTTGCCGCTTTTTGCTTGGCACAGGGCGATGGATGAAAGAACCGTCACGTTTTTCGGGTCGATGGAGAGCGCCTTCTGGTACATATCGATGGCTTTGTTGTACGCCCCCTGCTTCTGGTAGACGTTGCCGAGCGAGCCGTACATAGCAGCATCCGCTTCGCCTGCGGCGATTGCGCCGGTGAGCGCCTTGACAAGCTCCTCCGGCATGCCCTTCAATCCGACCAGCTCGACATAGCGTTTGTAAAAGCCCTTGAGGGAGGAATCGGCGGCGAGGGCGGAACGGTACGCGGCGAGCGCGCCGGCCTGGTTCTTCATCTCGTACATCATATCGCCAAGGTTTTTCTGGGCCTCGGCGTCGCCGGGCTTGAGCGCCGCGTATTTCTGCAAATAGGAAGATGCCTCTGAGCGTGCGGTACTGTCTTTTGAGGTGATGTCGAACAGCAGACGGTACACTTCGGCGTTCTTGGGCGTTATCACCGCGACTTGGACAAGAATCTCCTTGGCCTTCTTGGTGTCCTTCACATAGTAGGCCGACTGCCCGTAGCGGAACAGGAGATCCGCGTCCTTGGCGGCGGCCCCGATCCCCATGGCGTAGTATTTCACGGCCTCGTCATAGTTTTTTTGTCCGAACTCGTAGTCGGCCACCAGCCTGGCGATATGGTGCTCGCCGGGCTTCTTCGCGAGATACCGTTTGTAAACTCCGATCGCCTGCGCGGTCTTGTTCTGCTGCTGGTACAGGTCGCCCAGCGCGCGGAGTTCGTCGACCGCCTTGTCGTTCATGGCAATGGCCTGCTCGTAGGAGACGATGGCTTCCCGGGCGTTTCCGGTCTTTGCCTGGCAATGTGCGAGCATGGCGAGCACCGCAGTGTTTCTCGGGTCGAGCTGCACCGATTTCTGGAGCATCTCGATGGCCTTGGGGTAGAGGTTCTGCTTGACGTACAGGGCGCCCAACTGGGCGTAGGTCTGGGCGTCGGCTTCGGCCGTGGCAATGGCGCCGCTCAGCGCCGCGATGAGTTCAGTGGGATCCTGCGGCGACGGCCCCAGGAGCTCCGCATACCGTTTGTAAACGCCCTTGATTGCGGGGTCTATCTTGACAACCGCGCGATACGCGGCGAGCGCACCGGCCATGTCTTTCTTTTCGTACAAGAGCTCGCCCAGCGCCTTCTGCGCGCCGGGGTCCGCCGGTTTGATGGCAACATAGTCCCGCAGATACAGCACCGCGTCGGCGGTGTTGTTCGTCTTCATGGAGATGTCGTAAAGGCTTTTGAATATGTCGGCGTCTTTGGGCGAAAGCAGCGAGAGTTCTTTGAACTGCTCGAGCGCCGCCTTGGTGTCGCCCTGGGAAAGGGCGTACTTGGCAAGCCGCTGGCGGGACGCGATGTTGCGGGGATCCAGGGAGAGGATCTTCCTGTCTATTTCGGCGAGGCGCTGAGGCTCGTTAAGCTGTTCGTAGCATAAGGCAAGCGCAAGCCAGTATTCCTTGTTGTTGGGCTGCTTGCGGACCATGAACTCGAACTGTTCGCGCGCGTCCTTGTAGTTCTTGTCCTTCATGTAAATGGTTGAGAGCACCACGCGCGGGTCCCAGAGCGTTGCGTCGAGGTGCAGCGCGGATTCGGCCGCGTCGCGCGCCATGTCGGGTTGATTGAGCGCGAACGCCGCCATGGCCATGCCCTGTGCCGCCAGCGCAGACCGTTCCAAGGTGTAGCTCTTCTGGAAGTACTTGACGGCGTCCTGGTAGCGCTTCGTCTTAAGGTTGTAGTCGCCGAGCGCCATCTGGATTTTCGGATTGTTCGGATTGAGCGCGAGCATTTTTTCGTACACCACCTTGGCCTTGTCGGCCTGCCCGGTCCTGGTGTACAATTCTCCGAGTTTCGCATAGGCTTCGACGTTGTTCGCGTTTGTCGCCAGCTCCTTTTCGAGGTGGAACATGGCCTTTTTCGCCGCGTCGAGCCCTTCGTAGCACAGCGCAAGTGAATAATTGATGTCGGGCACGACCCTGCCCGTGGAATCGGCGGCGTAGATGGCCTCGAAATGTACAAGCGCTCCCTGGTAGTTCTTTTTTTCCAGCTGGAATGCGCCGACCACGCGGTGCGCCTCGAGGGCTTCTTTGCCCTTTGAAGCTCCGATTTTTTCAAGAAAATCCTCGTATACCTTGGCGATTTTTTCTGCAGGCGCGCTTGCCTTGGAAAGCGACACGGCCCACATGTAATAATCCTGCGCGGAGAACTGGCCCTTCGACGACGAAGCTTCGAATTCTTCGGCAGCGTCCCCGAACTTTTGCGTGGTGTAGTAGATTTTCGCGAGCTCGTAACTGGCATCGAGCGACGTGGGCTTCTTTTCCTTTGCGAGCTTGAGATACACAATCGCCGAATCGGGCGGGCTTGCGAGCCCTATCTTGAGGGCGAGGGCGCCGTCGGGCTGCTTTGCATAAACGGCCTTGAGCAATTCGAGCGCCCTGGGAAACGCCTTTTCCGAGTAGTAAATTATGCCGAGTTCCTTGACCGCGGCAATATTGGACGGATCCGTTTCAACGACTTTTTCGAGCGCCTTCTTGGCTTCGGCGGGTTTGCCGAGCGCAATGCACGCGCGCGCGAATTCCCAGCTCGCGTCGGGGGTGAAGTTGACGTCGAGCGCTTTTTTCGCGGCCGGCGCGGCGTTGGCCGGCTGGTTCATCGAGTTGTAGACTTTTGCGATGCCAAGGTACGCGTCGTAGCTCTTCGCATCCATGCGGGTGGCGACCAGATAGCAGGCGAGCGCCTTTTCGGTGAGGCCGAGCTCGATGTTCGCCTTGCCGATTTTCACCCACAGAACCGCGTCGCGGGCGGTCGTCGGAATTTTCTTGTCGGCGTAGGAGAGCGCGTCGGTGTAATTCTTCTGCTCCATCAGTTTATCGAATGTCTCGTCGCTGAAAGCGAGCGAAACGGTGAGAAGCAGTAGTAAGGACGAGACGATGTTGCGCGCGTGCAGGCGACTCCTACTCATAGCAAGGACTCCTTCCGGGTGTATGCAAAGAATTGATCTTGTATACTATACAATGTTTTAAGGGCAAAAAGCCATGGAAAGCTGTGGAAAGTAAAAATATATAATAGTGTGGGGAGGGGAAAGCACTTCTATTTTATATGGTTGATTGATCCCGTCATGCTCGTGCCGATTTCCACCAGGAGGTTCTCTCCCGGATTGAACCTTCACACAGGTTTCTTTCTCAAATGCCGGCGAAATGATGTCAAGGCATAGATGACATTTTAAAACTCCCTATGGCGGCATTGATAAAATGTAAATCTATCCATGCCTGTCCCCGTGAAAATGGACCTGCGCTCAAAACAATCGTTTGCTTGATGCACGGCTCTTTCTCCATTTATTATATTTCCACTATACATAGTATCACCTAAGGATTTCTTCCACTATATATATGCTAGACACCAGACTCTCCATCCCGGTCTACGACGAAAAGACAATAAAGACCCTCAGTTCGCTCGAACACATCCGGATGCGCCCCGGCATGTACATCGGACGGCTCGGCGACGGCTCGAACCCGGACGACGGTATCTACATCCTGCTCAAGGAAGTGATCGACAATTCGATCGACGAGTACATCATGGGGTTCGGCAAGAAGATCGACATCGCAATCGAGGAGGGCGTGATTTCGGTGCGCGATTACGGCCGCGGCATACCGCTGGGCAAGGTGATCGAGTGTGTGTCGGTGATCAACACCGGCGCAAAGTACAATGACGACGTGTTCCAGTTCTCGGTGGGTCTCAACGGCGTGGGCACCAAGGCGGTCAACGGCATGTCGTCGCATTTCCGCGTAGCGTCGTTCCGCGACGGCGAGTTCTTCGAGGCCACGTTCTCAAAAGGCAAGATGCTTGCCAAACGCAAGGGCAACGTGAAGGGCGAGCACAACGGCACGCTCATTGAGTTCACCCCCGACGCGGAGCTGTTCGCCGAATACTCGTTCAACCACGAATACGTTGAACGCAGGCTCTGGAACTACGCATGCCTCAACACGGGCCTCAAACTCATCTTCGGCAAGCAGACGTTCGAATCGAAAAACGGCCTGCTCGACCTCCTGGGCAACGAGATAGGCGAGGGCACGGTGTACCCCATCGGCCATTACAAGACCAAGTACCTCGAGTTCGCTTTCACCCACACCGCCACCTACGGCGAAACCTACTTCTCATTTGTGAACGGCCAGCTCACCAGCGACGGCGGCACGCACCTGTCGGCCTTCCGCGAAGGGGTGCTCAAGGGCATCCAGGAGTTCTACAAGAAGGACTACTCGGGTCTTGACGTGCGCGAAGGCATGGCGGGCGCCATCGCCGTCAAGCTCAAGGCGCCGGTGTTTGAAAGCCAGACCAAGAACAAGCTCGGCAACACCGAGATACGCGGCTGGGTGATCTCCGAAGTCAAGAGCGGCGTGGTTGACTTTCTCCACAAGAACCCGGAGAGCGCCAAGGCGCTCGAAAGCAAAATCGAACAGAACGAGCGGCTACGCAAGGAGCTCAACGCGGTCAAGAAGGAGGCCAAGGAGGCGGCCAAGCGCATCGAGATCAAGATCCCCTGCCTCAAGGACTGCAAATACCACCTGGGCGATGCGAAGCGCGGCGAGGAGTCCACCATTTTTCTCACCGAGGGCCAGTCGGCGGCAGGGTCCATCGTGTCGGCGCGCGACGTTCAGACCCAGGCGATCTTCACGCTCAAGGGAAAACCCGAAAATGTGTTTTCGCGCAATCGCGCGGCCATTTACCAGAACGAGGAACTGTACAACCTGATGATGGCGCTCGGCATCGAGGAGAGCATCGAGACCCTGCGGTACAACCGCATCGTGATCGCCACCGACGCCGACGTGGACGGATTCCACATCCGCTACCTGCTCATGACGTTTTTCCTCACGTATTTCGAGGACCTGGTGGTCTCGAATCATCTTTACATACTGGAAACACCGCTCTTCCGGGTCCGCAACAGCAAGGAAACGCGCTACTGTTATTCCGAAAAAGAGCGCGACGCCGCGGTAAAGGACCTCAAGAACGCAGAGGTCACCCGGTTCAAGGGGCTTGGCGAGATTTCACCGAGCGAATTCGGCCAGTTCATCGGGGAAAACATGCGGCTCGTGGAAGTCAACGTCAAATCCATCAAGAACGTGCCGGAGACGCTCGAGTTCTACATGGGCAAAAACACGCCCGAGCGGAAAGAATTTATCATGGAGAATTTGGTATAACATGGCCTTTGTCCCAGCCCTTTACAAAAACTACTTTATCGAATACGCCAGCTACGTCATCAAGGACCGCGCCATCCCCGACCTCGAG
>DATFYJ010000538.1:0-14833 GCA_035315105.1 Chitinivibrionales bacterium | reverse complement strand
TCCAGTTGTCAATGCCCCGTGCTGCTGCGTTCACGAGCAACGAGAACCTGCCCAGCGAAAGGCTTCCCTCTCCGCCAACATCGTAGAAGCCCGGCAATCCTCCCGCCGAAAGCGCGCCGTGTATCCCCGGCGTCGGGTTCTTGGTGATGATGTTCACCACGCCTCCGAATGCATTGGGACCGTACAAACCGGAATACGGACCTTCCACCACCTCCACCCGCTCAATAGACTCCAGGGGAACTTCGTTGAGAATGAGAAACGGCGTGCCTGCCGCGTTGGTGGGAATGCCGTCGACCAGAATGAGCGTGCGCGCACCGGCAGTGGCGGCCGGCACGCCGCGCAGGTTGATGTTGGTGGGAACGCCTTCGCCCATGCCCACCGACCGCTGGACCTGCAGCCCCGGCTGGTAGAGGAGGATGTCGCTCACGTTGTTTGCGGGCGACGCTTCGATCTGTTCCTTCGTGACCACGAAGACCGCGGCCGGATTGTCCTTGATCGAACGGAGAGTGCGGGTGCCGGTCACAACCATCTTGTCAAGCGACGCGGCGCTGTCCCAGTGGGCGGGTTTGGCGGCCTTGGGAGTAGTGTCCTTTGGTGTGGCGACGGCGGGGGGAGGGGAGAGAGAGTCGGTACTTGGATTTGATTTTACAGTGGTGGAATCCTGATTATAAGCTGTTCTCGCAAGCAAAAGGAGAAACGAGATAAGACCGATAAATCTCATACAACATTTTCCTTTTGTGGATTTCTCACTCAAGCACAATCTTCCTGAACGCCTCCAGCTTTTCTTCCGTCACCCCGCACGACTCCAGGTATTTCTCCACGGTGCCGTATTTCGATTCAATCTCCGTAAACACCGCGCGTACATACCGCTCGTGCGCGGTGAAGGCGGCCTCGAAATTGGCGGTGAACATGAGGCCGAAGGTGAAGGCCTTCATCACGCGCGCCATGGTGCCCACCCTCGGGACCGAATAGCCGGTGGAACGGAGGTAATCGGCGACAATGTCCTTCTTGTCAACACCAAGCGAAAGCAGCACGACCGCGGTCACAAACCCGGTGCGGTCCTGTCCGGCCCGGCAATGCATTAGCAGGGGGTAGCGGTCCTTTGACGACAGAAGCTCGTAGAGTCGTGCAATGGCGGGCTTCTGGTCGGTCACGAGTTCCGCGTAGAGCGACTCGACCACGGCGGCGACAGCGTTCCCGGCATTCCGCCGGTACAGCAGCGGACGCACGCGCTTCCGGTACTTGTCTTCAAGTTCTATGGGCAGGCACACGGTGGCGATTGCGCCGCCGGCATCCCGGCGCACGCCCGATTCACGGGCCGAGCGCAGGTCCACCACGGTGCGGATGCGGAGGGAGACCAGGTTTTCCAGTTCATTATTTGTCAATCTCCCGAACCGGCCGGATCGGAAGAGGAGTCCGGTCTTGAGTTTTCTCCCGTTGCCTGCCGACAGGCCGCCCAGGTCACGGAAATTTGGAAACGGCATCATCGCGCTACGGTTTCTTCGCCGCGGTCTTGGCCCTGGAAACAGAAAGCTGGGCAAGCACTTCGATGTGTTTTTCGGAATGCGCCACGCAATCGTAGAACAGAGCAAGCGGGGCGATGTCGGCCGCCGGGCGTTTGGCAAGAAAAGCCTTCATTGCGCGCACGCTGATTTCCCGGGGATTTCCCTTGTACGCGGTCAGGAAGTCAGAGATGACCGTGCAATGCAGCGCCGCTACCTCCTTGGAGAAATTTTTGGCGCCGAGCTCCGCAGTAAATTTGCCAAGCCAGAGATCGTGCCAGTCATGGTCGGAGGTGATTTTTCTGTATTCCATGACTGAGTGGTCCTGCAAAATATGAGAGGAGAAGAACCTGTTACTTTAGCACCGTGAACATACCGAACCGCCGCGAAGCGTTCCCTGCTGCGGCCTCGTAGTAATATATGCCATGCGACAGCCTGTTCCCAGATTGATTGAAATTGATCGAATGAATGCCTGCCGTCTGCTGAGGAATGACACGGTGAACCGTCATGCGGCCGAGCAGGTCGTAAACGTCAAGCGTCAGGCCGGTCTTTTGCGCGAGGAAGTAGGTGAGCCGGCTTGACGACACGGATAGGATGGTAAAAGAAGCCCACTGCGAAGGGGCCGATGCGCCGCGTGCGACGCCGCTCGTGCTGTCGCATCTGACAAGAATCTTCGAGAAGAACGCCGGGACGCTTATCAGCCCGCTCACCGGATTGCCGTCGAGGTCCTTGTACTGCGCCGTACCCAGCGGAAGGTTTTCGTCGAGGGGCGATTCGTTGATGAAGATTTCCCCCTTGCCGTACGGGTTCGCGCCTGCCATGCCGAGCGGCCGTTTGAACGGGTCGGTTTTTGCCGTCTTGTCGGCCCACGAGTACAATTGCTGCCAGCGGACAATGGGATAGTCGTAGATGGTGTAGTAATTGTTCCCCGTGCCGTAGCCGGAAACCACCGAGTCGCTATAGGGATCGCAGAAGTAATCGCCGGCCATGGTACCGTAGTCGTATTCGGGCCTGAAGGTGAGCGACTTCTCCCCACGGGACAGGGCATAGCACACGTTACCCTGGAAGGTGTTGTTCTGCGGAAGGTTCTGCGTGCGGCCGGTGCTGCTGTTTGTCAATTGACCGTCGAGGTCCATCTGCGACACCGCATTGTCGAAGAGCACGTTGCTGCGCACGGTGGCGGAGAAGTTGTTGGGCAGGTAGATGCCGTTGCAGCCGCTCCGCACGATGGTGTTGTTTTCAACCACGCTGCCCGTGAAATCACCGAGGAATTCGAGCCAGATGCCGTGGGCCAGCGGGTACCACGGCCCGGAGGACGTGAGATCACCCTTGGTGTCGTAGATGATGTTGTGGCGGATGAAACTGTGCCCGCAGTCGGCGTAGATCGCGCCGCCGTCGTTGAGCGTGTACATTGCATTTTTGATGATGTTGTCCTGTACATAATTGCTGTCGCTGCCGAGGAGGATGCCCGCGTATCCCGTTTTGTCAATGAAGTTGTTCTGCACCGTCACGTTCTTGCTCAGGTGGACCAGGATCCCCACCGCATGCCACGTACCGCTGCCGCCGTAGCCCGGGACCGAGCCCGTGGACAGCAACGTGTCTTTCTCGATCACCGTTGCGCCGAGCCGACCCGAATTCTCATACCACGAAATGCCGATGTTGAGATTGTTTTCGAAAAGGTTACCTGCAATGTGTGAATCCGCGATGTCCCACGACGCCTGCAGCGCGGAGCCGCCGTTGTCGCCGCCAATGCCGCGGAACAGGCAGTTGGTGATGCTGCTGGTGCGGGAGATCGATATGCCGCTTTGCGTCTGGTGCCGGAAGCAGACGTTGTCGACAGTCCCTCCTGTCAATATCAGCCCGGAGGCGGCGTGCGAGCCCTCGATCGCCATCGTGTTCGGGTCGTTTCCCGCGGGCGGATAGAAATAAACTTTCTTCGCCGTGCTGTCGCAATACCATTCGCCCGGAACGTTCAGCTCCTCGAATTTCTTGTCGACGTAGAACCCCCAGCCCTTTGTCCCCATGATATGGATAATGCTTGCACCGGCCAGGGCGAGCCTGCCGGACGGATCATAGGAGATGATGCGCCGCGTTTCGAACCACCAGCTCCACCGCCGCCACCGGATTTGCGCATTTGTCCAGTAGCCGGCGGCGTTGCGCGGGTTCGACGCAAGCGCCGCGCAGGTGATCACCGTTGCCGAACCGTCGCTGTTTTCGGTCATGGTGTCGATGCGCAGCCAGCCGGTGTCCGGGTACCGCGCGAGCGTCATGAGCGAATCGTTTGCATAGAGGTTCTCGATCCTTGCGGGGCACGGCGCGACCCACACACCCGGTTTATAGACTGTCCATTGCGAAATGGCAATGCCGCCGCTTATCACGGGCCGGGCAAGATTCGCCGCGCCGTAGGCGGCTATTGTGGGGCTTGTGAGCGCCGCAAGGTTGACGGAGTCGCGGAATACGTCGCCGCGGTTGAGCAGCAGGGTGTCGCGGGACTTGAGCTTTGCCGCGGCCGCGGCCAGCGTGGCTAGCGCTGACGAAGGGGATTTACCGTCGGCGAGATCGCTGCCGCTGTCTGCGACATAGTAGGTGGCCGCGGCAAGGGGAAGCGATGACAGAACAATTGCTGCGATTGCCGCACACGAGGAAATGCACCAACGCGGCCTAAAGAACCGGAGGTAGCGGAGGTTCATCATCGGGTTGTGCTCCCCCTCAGTGTTCGTCAACGCAGCGCTATTTGTCAACCGACTGAACCCCGCTGTTCATGTTGGAATCGGCGACCCTGTTGGAATTCTCCAATACTTTCCGCACGTGGTCGGGTATCTGCGGCATGTACTTGATCGTATCGCCCTTTTCGGTCTGAAGGGCGTCCTTGACCTGCTTCGGCACGGTGGTAAGCCGGGTGACGTTCAAAGCGATGACGATGATGGCAGAGATTGCGACGACGAGGACGATGATGTTGCGCATGTGACCTCCGGGTTCGTTGCCTATCTTGTGAGCGTGGGTATCATCAGGTACTCCTCTTAGTAAGTATAAGTAATTATTCGGGGAAATGGTAGAAATTAAGCAAAGTTGAAAGTTGACAGTTTACAGTTGACAGGGGAGCAAAGTGATTGATGAGGTTTTATGAATCCAGGCTGGCGCAAAATGAAAATATTATGAAGATATTTCTCATGCCGCGCGTTAGGGGCGACGGAGGGTGCGCAAGAGCGCATTACTGGCCGACCCTCGCCGAAGGCGACTTGGGCGGTCCGGCAACGAGGCGAACAGCCGAGCCCGGAGGAGAACCGACCCCGCGAAGCGGGGGAACGCCCAAGTATTGTATTGTTCTATTGACGAAAGCTAGGGGAACGCCCAACTTATCTTCACTTCCCACTAATTACTCTACTATATGCACTTTCTTCACCTGCGAAATGTTGTGCACCAGCACCAGCGAATTCCGCTTCCTATCGTAGGTTTGCCGCCGCTCCGCGGGCAGCGCCGTGAGGTCTGCCTTCTTGAACCCGAGCTGGGAAAACCAGTCCGACGTCTGCGTTGTGAGCACAAACACCCGCCTCAGTTTCATGCGCACGGCCTTGTCGAGCAGGTAGGAAACGATTTTCTGTCCGATGCCGAGGCTTGCATACACATCGTCCACGGCGATGCCGGCGATTTCCGCCTGGTGCTGGGGATACCGGTGCAGCGCGCCGCAGCCGTGCACCGTACCGTCGACCTCGTAGACCGCGTAATCGGCGAGCCGCTCCTCGATATCCTGCGCGGTCCGCTTGACAAGTGCGCCCCTTGCCATGAGCGGTTCCATAAGCTTGAGCACTTCCGGAACGTCGGCGTGGTTCATCTGCCGGATGTTCTCGTGCTGGTTGGCATAGATCATGGTCCCGAGGCCCCGGTTGGAAAAGATCTCCTTGAGTATCATTCCTTCCACCCGGCCGTCCACAATGTGCACCCGCGCCACGCCGCCCTTGCACGCCCTGCACGCGAGGGAGACAAGCTCGTACCCCGGTTTCACGGTCGCGCCGCTGTTTACGGACGCAAATTCCTCAGCCTCGGCAAGCGTGAACTGCGATATGATTCCGTCGCTTGACACATACACGCTTTTGGGCACGGTAAATCCCTTCGCCCTGATGCCGCCGGTTTCGGTGACGAAGAACAGCTTTGCCGCCCCGAGCTCGGTCGCGATGGTGAAGGCGAGCTCGTTCGACGAAAGGTTGTAGGGCTTTCCCTGCGCGTTCCACCCGATGTTCGGGAAGATCGGGACCAGGCCCTCGTTGAGCACGTTGTTGATGATGCCGGTTTCGAGCGCCTCCACCATGCCCGAACTCTGGTAGTCGACGCCGCTGCGCACGCCGATGCTCCGCGCCCGCACCCAGTTGCCGATCACCGCGTTGGTCCGGTTCTCCGCGAGCATGGTCATCACCTTGTTCGAGACGTCGAACGCCGCCATCTTGATAAACGGTATCGATTCCGGGGTGGAGATCCGGATGCCGTTGACCACGTCGAACCGGACGTTGTACGTGTTGAGGATGTCGTCGATCCGGTCTTTTGCGCCGGGCACGAGCACGATCCGTATCCCCATGTGGTGCAACAGCGCGATGTCTTTTATGAGAACGGGGAAGAAAGGATCGCCGATGAGGCCGCCCTCGATCTTTATCACAAAAGTCTGGTCCCGAAACCGCGTGATGTAGCTGAAGGCCTGCCGGATGGTCTCGACCTGTTCCTTGAGTTGCTTTTTGTCCATTGTGTCAATCGGCTTTCTTCGGATGTTGCGTCACCGGCCGCCCGCAGGCGCTCCGGTCTGTCCTTTACAATATACGATATTGATGCCGGCATTGTCAGCTCAAATCGCGCAGCAGGCAAACCGGGTGCGTCCGTTTGAGGCGAGTTTTGTACCACGGGTGGTACCTGGCGCGATTTTCCACACATCATTTTGTTAACCTCTTGATATTGGGCAATGTTATAGAATCTGCCTGTTGACACACCTCACGCGATGTTGTATAATTCGAATTGCACCAGAGCGGTACGCAACTGCAAACCTTCTTTGTCCTTTCATATGAATAGGGAAGTGCCGGTGCGGGCCCCATCAGGTCCGTCTTCGCATTTCCAGCCCGGGAAAGGGGTATGACATGACACGCGCACGGGAGCACTCGGAGGCAATTGTAAACCTGTCCGGAAGCACCAAGGAGTCCAACAAATTTTATTCCATCCTTCTCGATGCAAGCTCATCGAGCGTTTCGGAAAGCACCTACGATATCGCCGAACGGCTTCTGCGCGGCGAAACCGACAACGCAAGGGCGGCGCTCGAACACCTCTGGTCACTCAAGAAGACCATGCGCAATGAAAGCGAGATCGCAACCGTGGGGCAGCTTATCCAGTACTATCAGAAGAAGATGGACGTTGTTCGCAGCAAAGAGGAGCACATAAAAACGGTGAGCAGGGATTCGCGCGGGCTGCTTGAAGAAAAGCAAAGGCGCGATTCCGAAATCGAGGCGGTCAAGAAGGAAATCGCCGACTGCACAGATCAGCTTGCCGAACTGACGGCCAAGCTCGAGAAGCTCAGGAACAGGGAGAGGGAACTTGACCTTGCGGATGTCCAGGTCAGGAAGGAGCTCGAAGTTAACGAGAATGAAATCGTGAGCGGATTGTACGAGATCATCCTTTCCCAGGCCGAAGGGGAGGATCCCGTCGAGAAGTTCACCGGAAAGCTCAAAGGGCAAATCGCCGACGCTCCGGCAAAGGAGTCCGTACCGGTTGCGAAGGATGCACCCTCAGCACAAGCCGAGCCGGTCTCGGAGGAATACGACACGCCCGCCGAGCCCAGCACAGGGGCCAAGGACGCTTCCCTTTCCGACGCTCCCATCGATGTGGACGTCTTCGAAATCGATAAAGACAAGACCTCGTCCTTTTCTTTCGATGTCCTCAGGAAGGCGGGCGGCGCGGAAACAGACGGCGAATTTACGGAACCGGAGGCGACTCTTTTTCCGAAATCGGTGGTGAAAACGGTCAAGGGGCGCGTCATCGGCGAGTACTATTACGATCCCAAGGTTTCCCGGGACAAAAGGCAGTACATCTACAACTCGAGGTTTTTCCTCGACCGGCTCTCAGGCGCGCTCGATGTCCTCACCGACCATGTTGATCCTGACGTGCAGGCCGAACTGCTGCAGATGATCCGCGACGCTTGCAAGAGAGTGTCCGAGAACCGGACAATGCATTTTCCGTTGTCCACGAGCGAGATCCTCAATGAGGCCGCGCTCAGAGGCCTGTGGCAGAATGTGAAGGCAGGCGGTTTCGCCGAGGCATCGCGCTTCTGCAAGCGCCTGAGCGGCAAGATGGAGGCGCTACGCCATAACTACGGTGCCATGCTCAAGGAACAGATGGACCGGCATGCTTCCGAATAGGAGATCGTTCCTGCGGCGCCTTGCCTCTGGCATGAGAATCGCCGCGATTCTTTTTCTTTTCGTGGTTGTCCTGAGCGCCGTGGCGGCCCCCGAGGCCGGGCGCAAGAAGGCGGCGAAGCCGAAGAACGCGGCCACGGCTGTTTCGACAGGGAATCCGGCGAAATCCGGCCCCGCGGCTGTGCAAACGCCGCCCTCAAAACGGGACACGGCCGCGTCTGCACCCGATTCGACCCGCCGTGCGAAGGCCGCCGACTCAACGCGAAACAATGCTTCACAAAGAAGAATCGATTCTTTGACCGCCGCCGCGGCCCGCGACACTTCGCGGAATACGCCGTCCAGAGACGCGGACACCGGCTCTGCACTCGTGGCAGGGAGCGGCCGCGCCGGCGACAACACACAATCAGTCAGAAAGCAGAATACGCGGGAACGGACGGCGACGGCCGCAAAAAACTTGCCCGGGGCCGTTCTTTCAGGAAGAGCCGTGCTCTCCCGTCTGCCGATTCTTCTGATTATCGCAATTGTTGCCGGCGCAGGCGCGGCGGCAGTGGTGATGTCGGTCCGGAACAGCAGGGACAGGCGCAGGTTCCTGACGACAACGAGGCTTTCCGTCATGGACAAGGAAGTTCAGAAGGCGTGCCGCTATATTGAGCAGCATTATGCCGATCCCGGCCTTTCTGCAAAAGGCGTGTGCGAGGCGCTTGTCACCGGCGAATCTTTTCTGGAAGTCCTGATGGAACGCAACCTTGGCATGGGCCTTGTCGATTTCATCACGCAGGTGAGGGTCAACGGCGCAAAAATGATCCTTGGCAGGAATCCGGCCGCGTCAATGGAATCGGTTGCGAAGGAAGCCGGATTTGCCGACGAGGCGTTGTTCGCCGCAACGTTCAGGAAGGTCACCGGAGTGTCGTTTGACTCCTACACAAGACCCGATGGAAAAGGCGCCCGGCCGCCCGGCGCGGAACCGACCCGGGAATCATGAAACGTCTGCTTTACATAACGATAATCGCCGCTTTCGCCCTGTGGCAGGGTGCGCATGCCTCGTGCGCGTTGCCGCTTTCCGAGTGGAGGGCGATTGTCCAGGCCGAAACGCTCGATGTGTTCTTTAAGGAACGGCTCGCGGGGATCCTGGTGCACAGCGTATCCATTGCCGACAGCATGCAGGCTGTTGTGAGCACCATGTCGTTGTCGGTTGCAGGCCAGGAAACGGGCGTGAGCCAGATGGAACTGTTCGAACAGCGAAGTTATGATGCCTGCGGCCTGCTTCGCAGCGCGCGCCAGACATTGAAATCCACGAGCGGCACCAGCACATGGCTGCTGTTCAGGAGTCCGCAGGGTTGGCGCCTGAGCGTTGAGACCGGCGGGGAAACCACGGCCAGCATCATCGACGATTTCAACGAGAGCCTTCTCCCGACCCTGGAAATGACAAAGCGCCTCAAACGCATGCTTATTGTTAGGGGAGAGACATGGCGCGACACGCAGATCGATCTTGTCTCGGGAAAAATCATTGCAAACGCCTATAGCTGCACCGCGGTTGACTCCGGCGCAAGAAACGTGACGCTTGACGTCATCGACAACATTTCGGGCCGGCACCAGGCGTGGCAGATCGACGCGTCCGGCAGAACTATGATGCAGGAAATCGAAGGCATTTTCACGGCGAAGCGCGCCGTTACGCGGGATCGAAAGGAAAAACGCGGTGAATCGATTGACATATCGGATTTAAGCGAGCTTGTTTCGGTCCCGGCGCCCAGGGCCGCCAAGAGCGGGGAGCGCATCGCCCTAGTTCTTTCGCCCGGCATGACATTGGACGGTTCGGTGGCGGCGATGTATGCACGCGCGGGAGACCGGTGGGTGCTCGAGCCGTCGCAGATGCCATGCTCGTGCGTTACGCAGGCTGCGCCGGATTCGTTATGTGCCGTTTTCACTAGGCCCACGGCAACGCTCCAGTCGAACCACCCGTTAATCGTTCAGCTCGCCCGCAAGCTCAAGGGGAACGAGACCGACCCGTGCGCGATTGCACTTGCCTTCAACAGGCATGTGTTTTCGTCCCTTGAGAAACGGCCGACCGCGACCTTCTCAAACGCACTGGAGACCCTCAAGGCGGGGTTCGGTGACTGCGGGGAACATGCCGTTCTTCTGGCGGCGCTGCTCAGGAGCGCCGGAATTCCTGCGCGCGTGGTGCTCGGGTTGTACTACACGGCCGCGAAAAAAACCTATGCCGGACATGCATGGGTGATGGTCTGGACCGGAACCTGGGTCTTTGCCGACCCCGCGTTCGGGGTCTTTCCCGCTTGCAAAGACCGCGTTCCCCTGGTGCTGGACGACAGCGGCCGCAATGCGGTGAATCTTGTCAGGCTTCTGGGCAGGATAAAGATCGAATATGTCGCCGACAAATAGGGAGGGCGGCCCGCGCCTGCGCCGTGGTTGGTTGCAACCGGTACAAAGGTCTTTGAACGACGGATTTCAAGAAAACTTGAAACGAAAACGGGGAATCGGCCGTTTCATAATATGCGCGTCTGCAATCATGAAATATTATATTTTGATAGACTGTTGATTAAAAAAACCGGGCGCGTCGGTCCCGGGTCGATCACAAGCGTCCGGTGGTGCAACGGGCTTCCGCACGGGAGCCTAAAGGCATGACGGACCTAGACATAGTGGACACCCAAGGAACGGAGGACCCTTCATGGAATTTGTAACGAAGCTCCTGCATGCTTTCAGCCCGCAGTCCGATGCATTCTTGTTTATGTGGGCCATTCTCGTGGTAGGAGTGTTCAGCGTATCGGTAATCGTCGAACGGTTCATCTACCTTCAGAGAAAGTCCGGCCGCAAATCCGAGTCGTTCATCCGGGACATACTCCAGGATATCCAGAAGGACGATGTCGACAGCGCAATCAGGATATGCGACAAGGGCAAGCGCATGGCGCTTGCAGGCGTCATCAAGGCCGGCCTCGACGAGGCGAACACGGGCGCCGAGCGCATCCGCAACGCGATCGATGAGGCCATGCTCAAGATCATTCCCCTTCTTGAAAAACGTACCGGATACCTTGCCGTCATCGGCAATGTTGCGACCTTGCTCGGACTGCTCGGTACGGTGTACGGGCTCATCATGTCGTTTGCCGCGGTGGGCCGTCCCGGCATCGACGCGGCCCAGAAGTCCGAACTGCTTGCGTCGGGTATCGCCACCGCCATGAACTCCACGTTCACGGGGCTCTCGGTGGCCATTGTTTCCATCATGGTCTATGCATTTCTCAAGGCGAAGACCACAAGGATCATCGACGAGCTCGACGAGTATTCGGTCCGCGTTCTCAACTCCCTCATCGAAAAATCGTTCAAGACCCACAAGTACCACATCAGCGCTTCGCAGCTCAAGGAAGGCGTGGGCCTCCACATAACGCACAACAATATCAAGATCTTTACGGACAACAAGCTGATCAAAGAAATCAACATCTGAACGGATCCCTTCCTTTTTTGTTTTGATAGGATAGGACGTATGGTTCCCGAGCTTTTCAACCGTCAACTGTCAACCGTCAACTGTCAACAATCGACTTTCTAGCTATGGGTATCTTTACCGAACTTCTCAAATGTTTTCTTCCGTCAAACGACGCTTTTTTATTCATGTGGCTGCTCGCCGCGCTCGGCCTGTCGGCCGTGCTGCTTGCCGGGGAACGCTGGTTGTCCACCAACAAGCGCACCGATTACGACGCTGCGAGCCTTTTTGAGCGGATAAAGCGTCTCATTGTGGAGAAAAATCTCGACGAGGCTTTCCGGATCTGCGCGTCGGGCGGCCACAGGGCGCTGCCGCGGATCCTCGGCGCAGGGATAAAAAAGGCCCAGGTCGAGCCCCACCTTGTCGAAGGCGCCATGGGCGAGGAATCGACCCACATGGCAGCGCAGATGGAAAAACGGCTTTCGCTGCTCGTGATGTTCAGCAACGTGTCCACGCTGCTCGGACTGCTGGGCACGGTGTTCGGCCTTATCATGTCGTTTGCGGCCGTGGGAAGACCCGGGGTGGCGGCGGTGGAAAAATCCGCGCTGCTCGCGGCCGGCATTTCAACGGCAATGAACTCCACGCTGGTCGGGCTGTCCATAAGCGTGCCGTGCATCATGGCATTCGCGTTCTTGCGCGCCCGCGTGGACCAGGCGCTTGTCGAGCTGGACCGCTATTCGGTCGCCATCCTCAACCTTCTCAATCCGCCCGTCGGGGAGCAGAAGAAACTCAATTCGCTGATACGCCGGTCGGGCGACGAGGAAGTCGCCGACACCGACGTGACGCCCATGCTCAACCTTATGGTGATGCTCATCCCGTTCCTGCTCACGTCGTCCGAATTTGTCAAGATGGGCGCCATAGAGCTCAAGCTGCCCGAATCGTCCCAGGCCGGCGGCGGGGGCGGCGGCGGGGGCGAAAATCAGCAGCAAAGCAAGCTGGAGCTCGGAGTCGTCATCACCGCGAAGGGGTTTAACATTTTCCACTATTTCAACCAGGCGGAGAAGGCGGCGCAGGCGAATCAGACCCTCGGCGAGAAACCGCCGGACGTCCCGCTTGTCAATGGCCAGTACAACTACGACACGCTCAACGCGCGGCTTGCGGAAGTCAAGCGCAAGGCCCTGTTGGAAATCGTCAAGTCGTACTCACCGACCATTCCGCCGGACGCATCGTTGTTTCAGCTGTACAAGGCATACACGTCCAAAGACATGAGCGGAAGTCCCCTCTTCTCGGACCACGAGGCCATCAAGCTGGTGGGCGAGGAGAAGGTAAAGTACCAGACGGTGATTGCGGTGATGGACGCCGCCCGGGGCACGCGCACGCCCGACGGCAACGTCACCATGTTCCCGAACGTATCGATCGCGGGAGGCATAATCCAGTAATGGCACAGCAATCCACTCGACGGAAGCACCGGAAACGGAGCGACGGGACGGTCAAGCTGAACATTACGTCCATGATCGACATGTTCACGCTTATGGTGGTGTTTCTGCTCAAGAATTATTCCGCGCAGGGCCAGCTCGTGACGCCGGCGACCAACCTGCTTCTGCCGACGTCTTCGGTCGAGAAGAATGCGGGGGAGGCGCTGAGCGTCAAGGTGTCCGCGGGCAACATCATGGTTGAGAACGCCGTCGTCATTGACGAAAAGGCATACCAGGCGATTCTCACGCAGAAGGACTTTCTCATCGAACCGCTGTACAACGTGCTCAAGAAATACTCGGACGAAGCGAAAAAATCGGCGGAGATGTTCAAGACGGAATTTTCCGGGAAGATTTCGATACAGGGAGACGTTGCGATTCCGTACAACGTTCTCACCAGGGTCATGTACACCTGCGGCCAGGCGGGATATCCGGTCATGAACCTCGTTGTGTACAGGAAGGCATAATGGCGAACGCAGGACAGTCCGGTCTTTTCTTCATTCAGAGCGGGGGCGGGGCCACGCTCCAGGTGTTTCCTAAGGACCTCCGCAGAAACCTGCTTTCCCGGGTGGAGCCCCGTTTTACCATTATTTTCGGATCGTTTTTCCTCGTGGCTTTTGTGACGGTGTCCATCCTCTCCTCGGTCAAGGTGAGCGAAACGGTGAACGAAAAGGACATTGTAAAGATTCAGGAACGTTACGCGCAGCTTGTGCTCAACCAGCCCAAGGTCAAACCGCCCGAGGTAAAAAAGGCGGAAAAGGGCACCGGGGCGGCCGAGACCGGCAAGACCGCTGCCAAGGAAACGGCAAAGACTGCGAAAGTGGACCACGAAAAGGAGACGTTTGCGGACCGCCACGCCCGTCAGGAAGCAACGAAGGAAGAGCGCCAGGCGGTTCGCCAGCGCGTGGCCGCTGCGGTGCAGACCGCCGGGATTTTCGCCGCCATCACGTCGTCGGGCGGCGGCAAGTCCGGGCCTTCGTCCGGCGGGAACGTCACCGACCTCCTCGGCGCGACCGGCGACGGCATCGGCGATCTCGGAAGCATCAAGGTGTCCAAGGGCACCTTTGCGACGCGCGGCAACGTTGACATAGGCGAACTCAAGGCGCGGCGCGGCACGGTGACGCAGGGAGTCGACATCACCCGCGAGAGCGTGGGCCGGGCCCGCAGCGAGCGCATTTCGTCGGGCGGGGGCGTGGCCATTTCCTCCGCGGTGCCGGAGGTGACCGGCAACACCACGAACGCGGAGGCGCGGAGCCAGGCGTCCATCAAAAAAGTGATCGACCTGGAAAGCAACCGCCTCAAGCGGGTGTACGAAACGTGGCTCAAACGGGACCCGTCGCTTGCGGGGCAGCTCAAGATCAAGTTCACGATCATGCCGGATGGAACGGTCACCAACGTGACGATCGTAAGCTCCTCCACGAAGAATTCCGAGTTCGACGAGACGCTTGTCCGTTATATCAAGCGATGGGCTTTCCCGGCCATGGAAGGCGGCGGACCGGTTGAGGTCGTGTATCCGTTCGTGTTCGAAGCGCAGGCATAGGGGTTGGGGCCCCGGCATCCGGCGCGGTGGGATCTTTCATGCAGGTTGCCAATGGTTCTTCCTGCCGGTCTGGAACACCAATGAGAACGTAGGAGAAATGTATGAAGGACAGGAAAAGCGAACGAATCGAGTTCCTCCAGTTGAACGGGACCACGGAGCCGACGCTGTTCGATCTGAGCAAGACCGGGGTGTGCGGGTTCAGCGCGAAGAAGCTTGAAAAAGGCGCATTCGCCTTTGTCAAAATCAACGCCCTCCGTCTCAAGGCGCAGGTGATATACTGCCAGGATCGCACCGACGGGTTTAGGGTTGGCATGCAGTTCTGCGATTTGACGCCCGACCAGAAGACGGGCCTGGGCGACCTCGTGGACAAATTCTCCCGCGGCATTCCGATTTCCTGCTCCATTGAGGGATGATCCGTTCCCGGAAGGCGGAACCGGCGTCCGGAGTCCGGGGTTGGGCCGACGCGCGGCCGCGTGATCGCTCCGGCGGCGCCGCAGCAGCCGCAC
>DATFYJ010000537.1:0-4240 GCA_035315105.1 Chitinivibrionales bacterium | reverse complement strand
GAGGGAAACGCCAAAGATTCGCACGCGCATCGGGTACATGTCGCAGAAGTTCAGCCTGTACCCCGACCTTGTCGTGCGCGACAACCTCAAACTTTTCGGCTCGCTCTACGGGCTTTCCGGGAACGAACTCGCCGCGCGTATGGCAGAAATGTCGGAGTTCCTCGGCATTGCGGACCTTCTGCCGCGGATCACCGGCACCCTGCCGTGGGGATGGCAGCAGAAGCTGAGCCTGGCCTGCGCCAACCTTCACAAACCGGAAATCCTGTTTCTCGACGAACCCACCGGATCGGTGGACCCCATAAGCCGGCGCAATTTCTGGGACCTCATCCAGTCCCTGTCGAGGGGCGGGACCACCATTTTCGTCACCACGCACCATATGGACGAAGCGGAATACTGCCACCGCATTTCGATCATGATAAGCGGCAAAATCGCGGCTATCGACTCGCCGCAGGCGCTCAAACAGCAGCACCACTGCGACACGCTCCTGGACGCTTTTCTCGCCATTGTGGAAGGGGGCGGCCGGTGAACCCGCGCGTAAGGGCTCTTATCCGTAAAGAAATCTGGCACATCCTTCGCGACTGGCAGACCCTGCTTATCGTGCTCGCCATGCCGGTGTTCATGATGTTCCTCTACGGCTACGCGCTCGACGTGAATATAAGCGACGTGGCAGTGATGGTGGAAGACCCCGCGCCCACGCCCGAAACGGCGCTGCTGATAAGGGCCATCGACGAAAGCAGCCTGTTCAAGGTGGAGGGCGTGGTGAATTCCGTGCCGAACCCGGACGCGCTCTTCCGCCAGCGCCACATCAAGGCGCTGTTCCGCTTCTCCCCGCACTTTACCGCCGACCTGCGGCGGCCCGGCTCCCCCGCGTCCGTCCAGGTGCTCATTGACGGATCGGACCAGAATCTGGGCACCATCCTGCGCAATGCGGCCGAGCCTTTCCTGCAGAAATGCGTGCTCGATCTCCTGCATGTGCCGCTGCCCGCGGCTATTAGCGTGCGCCAGGTGATTTTGTACAACCCGCAGCAGAAAAGCGCCATGTACTTCGTGCCTGGCCTCATGGTGGTCATTCTCATGATGATCTCGGCCATGCTCACCTCGCTCACGCTCACGCGCGAAAAGGAGCTCGGCACCATGGAGCAGATGCTCGTGTCGCCCATACGGCCGGCAGAAATCATGATGGGAAAGATTGCGCCCTACATCGCGCTCGCGGCCATCGACGGTGCGCTCATTCTGCTGGTGGGGTATTTCGTGTTCGGGGTGGCGATAAGCGGCAGCCTCCTATTATTGACATGCGCGAGTTTCATCTACATCTTTACTGCCCTGGCGCTCGGGCTGCTCATCAGCACCGTGTCGCACAAGCAGGAGCATGCCATGATGATAGTGTTGCCCGTGACCGTTATGCCCACCGTGCTTCTGTCGGGATTCATGTTTCCCCTCCCGAGCCTGCCGCTATGGCTGCAATGGCTGGCCCACATCGTCCCCGCCACCTATTTTCTTGAAATCGTGCGCGGCATCATTCTTAAGGGCGTGGGGCTCGTGCAGCTCTGGCGGCCCATGCTCGTGCTGGGGTGCATGGGACTTTTCCTCCTTGCCGTCTCCGTCAGGAAGTTCCAGGTGAAACAATGAAATTCCTGCGCCTAATTATCTGGAAGGAGTTCACGCAGATCCGCTCGGACCCGCTCACCATCCGGCTCATTATTCTGCCCGTGTTCGTGCAGATGTTCGTGCTCGGCTACGCACTCACCACCGAGGTGAAGAACATCACCATCACAATCCTTGACAGAAGCAACACACCCCAGAGCGTGTCGCTCGTCCAGGACCTGCTTCACAACAAGCTGTTCCGCTTCGCCGGATATTCAACAAGCGAGGCGAGCTGCCGTGCCATGCTCGACGCGGGTGACGCCAAGCTGGCGCTTATCATCCCCGTCGATTTTGCGAAGAACCTCTCCGCCCCGTCCGGCGCCGACCTCTCGCTGTTCATCGACGGCCAGGACGCCAATTCGTCGAACATTGCGAGCGGCTATGTCAACTCGATCGTCATGGGATGGAGCCTCTCCGTTCTCAAGGCGAAACTCGCCTCGTACGGCCTCACCGTCAGGAACGTGCTGCCCGTGGAGGTGCGGCCCGTGATCCTGTACAACCCCATGCTCAGGTCCACGTGGTACATGGTGCCGGCGTTCGCCGTGATCCTCGTCACCATGATCACCGCGATCCTCACGGCATTCTCCATAGTCAAGGAAAAGGAGAACGGAACGCTCGAACAGCTCATGGTGACGCCCCTGTCGCCCGTGCACGTGGTGCTCGGCAAGATCGTGCCCTACATCATCATCGGCCTGTTCGAACTCACCGCCGTGCTCGCCTCGGCCATGCTGTGGTTCCACGTTCCGTTCCGGGGCAATTTCTTCACCGTGCTCCTGTTCGGCCTCATCTACATGAGCAGCTCGCTCGGCGTGGGCATCCTCGTGTCGACCGTGGTGCGCAACGCGCAGCAGGTGCTGTTCCTGCTGTGGTTCATCCTCATTTTCTTCCTGTTTCTGTCCGGGTTCTTCCTGCCGCTCGAAAACCTGCCGGTCTGGGTGCAGAAGGTGACCGTGATCAACCCCCTTCGCTACTTCATGTTCATCCTGCGCGAAATGTTCCTCAAGGGCAGCGGATTCGCCGAGCTGTGGCCGCAGGGTCTCGCCATGCTCGCCATCGGCGCCGTGGTGTTCGGGGCGTCGCTCTTGACGTTTCAGAGAAAAGTGAGTTAAGAGACAGGTTTACAAACGGATAATTAATTATTTGGTGGGGGAAGTATCCCCCTGGGGTGCGGCTTCCGGCGCCTCCCCGGCAAGACAAAGCATTATGCAAGGCGCCGGCGATCCGCACCCACACCCCCTCCTGGGTAGCCCCCTAGCAAGTTGATTTGCGAGAAAGAAACCTCAGCTGTGGGGGCACCGAGAAGAATTGCAGATTGCGGAATGCGGATTTCGAATTGAAGAAGGAAGAATGTCATTGCGAGCGAAGCGAAGCAATCTACAGTTGGATTTTCATCTGAAATGAGTCCGTCTCCTGTATTCTTCCACGTTGTCTCTTTGTCACTGCGCTCCTTAAGGGTTTGGGAATGGTGCTGCGCACCTTCCATCATGTCGTTTGCCCTTTGTCACTTTGTTTCTTTGTCACTCTGTCACTTTGTATCTTTATATTCATGCCAACTCAATCTGAACAGGACATCAAGCGTTTCAACAGCTGGGCGGCCACCTACGACCGGTCCTTCATGCAGCGCCTTTACTTTGGGCCGATCCAGTCAAGGATGCTTGCTATTTGCGACACGCCGCTCGGGCCGCCGCGCCGTGTGCTCGACGTGGGCTGTGGGACCGGCAGGTTCCTGCGCGCTGCAGCGCTGCGGTGGCCGCAGGCGGCATTGACGGGTGTCGATCCTGCCCCGCGGATGATTGCCGAGGCAGGGCGGCTCGACCAGCGGCCGGATTTTATGATCGGCATGGCCGAATCGCTCCCGGTTGAGGATCAGTCCATCGACCTTGCCGCAAGCAGCATGTCGTTCCACCACTGGGCCAACCAGCCCAAAGCCCTTGCGGAAATCGTGCGGGTGCTTGCACCCGGCGGCAGATTCTGCCTGGCGGATCACACCGCTGTTTTTGCCAACCTGCTTGGAAAAAAGGCAAGGAGCGGGAAGCAAATACGGAGGATGTTTGAGGAAGCGGGGCTGTCGGTAGTGCTTCAGAAAAAGATGTGGTCGAGGTTCGTGATGATTACCGTGGGCCGGAAGTCGGACACGACGGCAATAGAAATGCCGTTTGCCCCCAGGGGGACAAACGGCATTGTGCAGGAAGCTCGCTAGTTCAATAACGAATAAATGCTCTTTATTTCCTGGTCGCTGAGCGCGCGGTTGTAAATGCGCACGTCGTCAAGCTTGCCCACGAACCGGTCCGGGCCGTCGGAACACCCGATGGTCAAGTCGGCGGTGGTCGAGAACTGGTAAATGACGGTGCTGATCACCGTGTCTTTGTCAAGCGCGCCGTCGATGTAGAACCTGAGCCGTCCGGAATCGTACGAGACCGCGGCGTGATGCCACGTCAGCGTGTCGATGGCGCCGTGCGAATACTGCAGTTCGTAGCTGAAATAGTCCTGAGGATCCCCGTTCATGAATATGATCTGCCGGGAAAGCGCCGGCGCATGGGCATACACCCCGTTGCTGTAGAGCAGCCCATAATAATTCTGCGCCTGCCCGGGGATC